>NZ_CAVK010000028.1 GCF_000382885.1 Sphingobium indicum BiD32 | reverse complement strand
GGCGAACAGCTCGAAGCGACGGGAGATAGGCACGTGAACTCCATCGTGGCTGTTTCCCCCCAGTGGGGGGGTTGTGGCTCAATTTTGGCCATTGCCGCCAGTGAAGAAGTGTTAAGGCGGCTTTATAGCCAGGCCTTCGCGACCTGGACGCACGCTCTACTTCGCGAGCAGCCACCGGAAGTGTCCGGAGTAGATCTCCGAGTCGAGCCAGGGAACGGCAGCCGCACTCAGCAGCTCCTGATTCATGATGGTGGTGTGCAGGCACACCATGCGGTCATTCCCGAGCCGAATGCCGCCCTTCGGGATACGCGGGGGCGGAATGCGGGTCCAGGGAAAGGAATGGTCCTGGTGGTAGTTGGGCACCTGCGTGGTGTCACCGCCGTACATCTGGAGGCGGTTCTCCCAGTACAGGGGCAGCAGGCCCCAGTTGAGCATGTCCTTGCGCCTGAGGAGGCGGATGGTGCGCGACCCGCCATCGGCCGGGCTGCTGAACTCAAAGGACGTGGGGACGTCCAGAGAGCCGTTGCCGTCCAGCTCGTCAACGCTCCAGAAGTACGACAGCATCATGAACTGGTGGTCATGGTTGCCCAGCTGCGTGGGCGTGGGATTCTCGGGCGTCTCCTGAATGAGCGTGAGACGCGCAAAGATGGGACCCTGCGTCAACAGCAGGGTCTGAGCAGACAGGTCCTCCGGTTCGGAGGTGCTGTTGACAGCGGCAGCGCCGCTGTTGAAAGACCGGATGGTCACCGGGGTTGCGACAGCGGGCAGGGCATCCCAGCCGCTCTCGAACAGGTCACCCTGGTAGTTGGGGAACCAGTAGCGCTGGCGGCGCGGGACGCGGGAGAAGCGGGAACGTTTGTTGAAGCGGGAGCGGCGCATGTTGCTTCCTTTGCCGCCGTAGCGGCCTTTCAGGTTAAGGCCAACGCTGGCCTCACCAGACGCGGGGATATAGTCGGTCCAATCACTCGCCTTCGGCATCGTCGAACTCCGTTTCGAAGGACTCGGCGTTTTCCATGTGGAACGCCCAGAACGTTTCACGTTCGAGCCAGTCGTCGAATGACAACTGGAAGTCAAGTTTGGTGTTGGTTGAAGGAACGCTCTCCATGGCCACTTGGCCATGAGAGAATTCCAGAACGTTGCCGGCATCGTCAACTTTGGTAACGCA
>NZ_CAVK010000029.1 GCF_000382885.1 Sphingobium indicum BiD32 | reverse complement strand
ACGGAAATCCTGACAGTCCCTGTTTCGTCGATGAACACCAGGCGTTCCGGGTCCAGATCGAGCTGGCCATCTCGAACCAATTCCGGCGTTGCCTCAGGACGTCGGGGCGGTCTTGTTCGATCGCGTGCCCGGTCTTTTTTTCCGCGTGATCCCGTGGCGCACGAAAAAGCGGTGCAACGTGCCAATCCCAACCGACACGCCAAGCTCGACGAGCGGCGCTTGGATCTCCACCAAGCTAATGTCGCCCTGCTCGGCAACCAACTCCCGGATGAAGCTGCCTCGCGCGTCGATCCTGCCCGAATGTCGGTCTCCGCCGCGCGGCTTGGCGACAGCCCGGCCATGCTGAAGTGCAAGTTGCCGCCAGCGGATCGCGCTTGATGCGCTGACACCGAAACGATCAGCCGCAGCGCGGCAGCTCAACCCACCGCCAATCGCCGCGATGACCCTGTCCCGAAGATCCTGTGAAAGCGTTCGCGCCATCCATGCTAGCCTCCTGCCACCAGCAGAAAGCGTGAATCACATCGGAACCGCAAAGGGAATCCCTGCCGATTCAGTTCGTGTGGAAACCGCTCTATGATCCTCGTCACCATGGCGGAAACTTCCTGCGCCGAAACGCTCATCCCGGATTTTCCAAACTTATTCTCAGCGGAAGCTCGGTATACTCACTGGATCGGCAGTTTGACCTGACCTGCAAAAGCCAGGACCTGTCGCCTCACTGGCGACTGGCCGAAAGATAGGTTTGCACCGTTGGCACATCCGTATGGTCACTGACCACTGCGTTTCCCACACATGCGTAGTGCATATGGATCAACGATTAAATGTGTGAATCAGGGGGAGGGACTAATGATCTCCAGTTTCAAACGTGCATTTGCGATCAGCCTCTTGGGCTCTGTCGCGCTGCCGGCGTCGGCCGCATGGGCGCAAGCGGAAGGAGCGGCGACTGGCATCGAGGAGATCGTCGTTACAGCGCAGCGGCGCGAGCAGAATCTTCAAGTTGTTCCGATTGCTGTTACGGCGGTGAGTTCCGAGGCGCTGAAGAACAATGGTGTCGTGAGCATCGCAGACGTTTCAAGCTTGGCACCGAACCTTGTCGCCACAAAGACCGTTGGTAATGCGCACTTCCCGACGTTCTCGGTTCGTGGCGTGCTCGGTCAAGGTAATGCTGCCGGCACCGATCGTTCTCTGGGAATCTATCTCGATGGCGTGCCGATCGCACCGGGGCAGGGCACGTCGTTCGACCTACCGCTTATTGCACGCATGGAAATCATGCGCGGCCCCCAGGGAACTCTATTTGGACGCAATTCCACAGCGGGTGCCATCAATATCGTTACCCCCAACCCATCTGGTGAATTCGGCTTTCGTCAGGAGGTGTCCATTGGCAATTATGACCAGTTCCGTACCCTGACCCGTATTGATACGCCAACTTGGGGGCCGTTCAGCGCGTTGGTCGCATACACCCACGACGAACGTCGGGGCGACATCCGGAACACGGGCGCAGGTGTTGAGTGGGACCGCACGGCTGTTGGTCTGGGCAAGGCAAAGTCGCCGGCTACGCTTGGTGATAAGAATGCCGAGGCTTGGTTCGTCGCTGTCAACTTCGCTCCGAGCGACGGATTTAACGTCACCTACAAGTATGACTCGGTCAACAGTCATTTCACGCCTGAAGGCTATGGCTTGGTCACATTCACGTCTACAGACCCTACAATCAGGGGCTACTACGACGATGCAGTCGCCGCGGGCCGTCTAGCGCTCGCGGGACCTCGCCGTCCCAAAGCAGTCAACAATGAGTTCAGCACGCCCGGATACATCAAGTCATCCGGCCACAGCCTGACCGCCGACATTGATGTTTCAGAAAGCGTTACGCTGAAGAACATCTTCGGTTATCGGCGGACGCAGAATGCCGGCCCTGTGCAACTCGACGGGGCGGGCGGTCTGCGGACCGCTACAGGTGATCCGTTCCTGCTTCTCGCGGGCGACTCCGCCTACGGCAAAAGCAGTCAGTGGAGCAACGAGCTTCAGCTCAACTATGAATCGGACTTCTTGACGCTGACGACGGGCGGCATATACGTCAATTCCAACGTGAGCGCGGGGCCCCCGCTCGGGTTGACGGGGACTCTATTTGGCGTGTCCGTGCCCAACTTTACCTTTGCCTCGAGGGTACAGAATAACCAGTTGGTAACGGCCAGAACAAAATCGGTAGCAGGCTATGCGCAGGCGGAGGTTCATGTCACGCCCGAAATCGACCTGATCGGTGGCTATCGCATCACGAATGACAAGCGCGATGCGACCGCCTATTTTGGCGTCAACACATTTAATTACACCTACAATGATTGGAGGTCGAGCTATCTCGCTGGTATCAACTATCGCCCCAACGATAATATGATGTTCTACGGAAAATTCAGCACTGGTTTCCTCTCTGGTGGTGCCTTCGGCCCCATCGAATTCAAGCCTGAAACGGTAAAGGCATGGGAAGTTGGCGCCAAGTTGGATTTGCTTGACCGTCGTGTGCGTTTCAACCTCGCCCTGTTTGACGCGAAGTATCGCAATCTCCAGGCGCAGACTCAGGGCTTCCGCATCGGGCCGGAATTTGCGGCAGTTTCCACGGTCGTCGCAAGCTTGGGTGACCTCCACGTGCGCGGTTTCGAGTCGGAATTGACAGTCGCACCGTCATCCAACTGGATTTTCAGCGGGAGTCTCGGGTATACCGATCTTGAGTTGAGTAACATCAACTCAGCGATTTTCGAAACGGGTGGCACTTTCTACCGGATGGCATTCCGGGCCAACTGGACGGGCAATGCATCAGCCCAGTATGAGTCCGAGCCACTCTTCGGGGACGCCCGAATGGTCGCTCGGATCGACGGTAGGTGGCGGTCCAAGATTCGGCAGTTCACGCGTTTTCCGTATTTTGCGCCTGCACAAGAAGCCGGAGCCTTTTCGCCTGCCGGGTGGGTCATGAATGGACGACTCGCGCTGCGTGACATCAACATTGCTGATCACAAGGTCGAACTGGCGCTTTGGGGCCGCAATCTCTTTGACAATGATCGTCTTGTCGGCGCGACGGCAGTACCTAATCAAGTATCCACGAGCTATGAGCCTGCCAGGACCTTCGGCGTTGAGTTGATATTCGACTTCTGATGCAACTGCTGCCAAGCCTAGGCGATTGTCCGGGCCTTGCGGCAATTGCGTGCCTTACTCACTGGAAAATTGCGCCGGAATGCAAGGGGTTTACTCTTTGCATTCCGGTTTATTTTCCTCCTCGGTGGGATGAAGTACACCGCTATACCGGCGTGGACGGCCTCAGTTCGTTTGATAAAGTCGAGGCGGGCGAGCGCCGAGATGGCTGGAAAGAGAAGTCGTAGCCGGCCAGGGTCTTGACCACAGAGAGCCGCGCGATGCGCGGGGCAGCCTTGATCTGCCAGTTCTCGATCTGCCAGTTCTCGCGCGGCGAGCCTTTTTGCCCAGCATCCCGTCGAGCGTTTCGATGCGGTCGATCTGACCCTGCTCGATGCGTCGCAGTGTGGCATCGAGGACCTCAAACCTGCGAGAATGGCGTAGACCGCCAGCGAACACAGCGGTGCATGATCGTCGATCCGGCTCATCATCGTCGTCGCTCGCTCAGAGGTTCGTGACCGTGGCCGTCAGCTTCGAGCACGGGATGCTCGGCAACAGCGATGCCGCGGTCGATGATGCGGACCAGATCCGCCTACGGTGACGAAGTCGTCATGGGTAACCCGGCGCTCAAGTTTCAGCATAGCATTGAAGCGGTGATCGGGACGGTGCTGCGCTTCGGCAAAGACCTCGGCCCTATGGACTGGGTCGCGCCGTTTCGGAGCATACGCCGATCACCTAGGCATTCGTGGGAATCATTCTTGTCCAGGCCATCGGGTAGCACCCGCGTGTCCGGGTCAACACGACCGACGAAATCATGCGAAGCCCGTACGCCTCGGACAGCAATTGATGCATCAGTGTGCGGTGTGAGTTACCAGTCACCTCGAATCCGACAATCACTAGCCTGCCAATGGCGGCCAGCCGATCATAGTCGGCCTTCGTCGCCATCACCGTCATGGGACGTCCGCGGGCGCTAACCGCCCTTGTCTCCATCAAGGGAACTGGCCGCTCCCCAATGTGCTATGGCGCTGAGTTTACCGCCAACGTCGTGCGAGAGTGCTGGCAGGATCGGTGGGCACGAGTGGTACGCCGTTCATTACAAGATCGAGATCCGCATCTCCCATAATCTCGCAAGCGGTTGAACGTGAGTCCGTTTCACGAAATATTGAGGGAGCGAAATGCAGATACACTTGGTGCATGGCGTGCTCATGCACTCCGTGCTCCATCGCTTTTCTGATGATGATCGGATGCGGGATATGTGGATTCCCCTGATGGCGGGGAGGGATATGAATTCGGTATAGTTACAGTATTGTAACGTCGGGCCTGTTGACAAAGTCGGCTCCGAGCAAGCGCTCTCTGAGGCGCCCGAGGTGCTGATCCGAATATACACGCTCACCTACCATCTTGTCCCCTACGAAGGGAATGACAGCAATGGTGTAACAACGGCGTTGGGTTCCATCCATCAGATCGTATATATTGCTGAACTCATGGATCAGAACATCCTCACCAGCAGTAGATGCTGTGATCTGGTGAGACTGTGTCGTGCGAGTGTCATTTTGCGATGCAAGAGGGAAAAGACGCTTCGAACGTTCAAGAACCGCATCGCGGCCGGTAATTGGCCCAGTCGGCCCGAA
>NZ_CAVK010000030.1 GCF_000382885.1 Sphingobium indicum BiD32 | reverse complement strand
GGCCCTCACCGGAGCGATACTCAGCTCCCGACATCGGCCCTTTTATGAACTCTGCTGCTGAGGCGGGTCCACCCAAGCACTAGCGCGGTTGTGGGGGTGTGGCTCGGCAGTGCCGTCGAGATAGGCCTGCAGTATCTTTTCACCGCGCTCCGTATTGGTGTCGCGGCCTTGAATCCGCCACATAGCTCGTACGCCCAGCATCCCTCCAACACGATAGCAGACATATGAGGTAAATTCGATTGCAATCTTGCGTCCCATGCGTTCAGCAAGTGCATCGAACAGCTCCGGTGAGAGTTTCCCCTGAACGGTCGCGCGTACGTACTCGGCAAGCTGCCTATCCTCAGGTGAAAGCTCCTCGAAGCGCTCCTCGTAGATTGCCTTGATATCGTTTGCGGACAGTCCGACCCCCACCGCATCGGCAACATGGATAGGAGCAAGGTAGCGTGTTCCCATCAAACCCTTTAGCAGCATGCCAACCGTCAGCTCGGCTAGTTCGCGATCGCGGTGGGTGAAACTGCCTCGCTGTTCGGCCGGTTGGTAGTAGTCGCCGAAGCTGGACCAGAGCTTCGCCACGCGCGGGCTTTGCAGCAGGCCTTGGAAGTAAGGGGTCAACCGATACTCCTGGCCCGCGTTGGCAGGAACCGACTCAAAAAAACGCTTCGAGCGGGCGAATAGCTCGTCGAATATGACACGTTCTTCGTCGTCAAGTTCGTCCCGGTTGGGAAGCGGTAGTCTTGATTTCTCGATCTCGGCCAACGTGAGGCCCGGGATCAGATCTTCGCCTTTGAGTTTAGACACGTGATTTCCCTCCTTGCGGACTGCCTAAAATGACTATTCGGATGCGTTGTTTCGTTCGGTGCCACAGAATACAAAGCCAAGCACGCATTGCCGGTCTGTAGGGTTGCTCCATGCGTGCGCTGTGCCATTCTGAACGAGTACGTCGCCACGTCGAAGTCTAACGGTGACACCGTCGGACTGCTTGAGATCAATCTCACCCTCGATCACGAAGACGATATCGATGGTGTCATAGGAATGCATCATCGAGGCGTTCTCGTGACCGCCAGGAAGGGGGAAGAGAGGCGGCAACACCCATACCTCCACCTGCACTCCGCCAGGACGCCCCGATGGAATACCTGTAGGCAACTGGTACGGTCCCGGTTCATAGAACGGCAGCGCGGGAAGCTCCTCCCAGCCCCAGACGATATGCCGGAGCATATCACCGCCAAGGCGCAGCGGCTCAACTGACTCGAGGTGGGTATATGTGCTCTTTCCCTCCGGTGACTGACCCGTGATTATGCGTCTTGTACCATCGGCTTCGGACATCGTCGGTCGTGCCTCTGCTATTGTGCGGTCTTGATGATCGCTGACTTGCGGAGAGGTGCTTCAAACCTCTCGGGTGCCGCCAACGAACGTAATAAATGGCGTCCTGATCTTGATATCATCGCGCAGTAGCCTTGTTGTGCACCTATCCAATGAAAGGCGGACCCGGCCTGGGCGAATAACTTCCGAATGTGCAGACGAAAGCAGGAAGGATGGCCGCCCTTTGCTAGAGCAGCTTGCTGGCCGCTCTTCTCAACTCAGGTTGGTGGTCAGGATGTGCAATCTCGATCAATGCTTGCGCTCTCTGGCTCATGGTTTTGCCTAGCAACTCGGCAACGCCGAACTCCGTGACTACGGTATCCGCCAGATCCCAGGGAATGGTCACCACCTGGCCTGCAGGAAATTCAGGAACGATGCGCGAGATTGTTCCCTTTGATGCAGTGGACGGCATCACGGTGATCGCGCGCCCCCCTCTGGATAGAAAGGCACCCGTGTGGAATGCAAGTTGGCCACCGCTACCGGACCAGATCTTTGGTCCCATGCTGACCAAATTGATCTGGCCCCGCAAATCTATTGATAGTCCATTGTTGATAGAAACCATATTTTCATTCTGGCAGATTATGGCGGGGTTTAACATGTAATCGTAATCGTAGAACTCGAAGAATGGATTATTGTTGACATAATTATATTCTTCTAACCCTCCTGTAAGGCCTGTTGTTGCAAACTTGTTAGGACGTACCGTAGAATACTTCGACGTTATGACGCCGTTATCTACCAGATCGATAAGCCCCGCGACCGACATCTCGGAGAAATAACCAAGGTCCTGCTTGTTGTTGAATGCACCCAATTGTGCGAGTGTTCCAGATGTGCTTCCCGTGCCGATTTGGAGCGTGTCCCGGTCACGTACCAATCCCGAAACGTGCTGCGCGATGGCGACCGCTGCGGCTGTGGGCTCGTGCCGGGTCCGAGGGAGGAACGGTTCATGGTCCTCAATGAAGTAATCAATTTCGGAGACGTGAATCCAAGTATCACCGAAGGTCCGAGGAAGATGATCGTTCACGGCAGCGACATTGATCTTCGAGTTCTTCATTGCGATTCGAAGGTCCCACACTTCGGCGCCTACGCAACAATAGCCGGCATCGTTAGGAGGTGTGACTGTGAACCAGCAGAAATCAAAGGGCTCGCTGCCTGCGCGCCGCTGATTGATGTGTCTGAACGCGTCACCAAAACCCACCACGGTGAAATTGGTGATTCCCTCCTCGATCGCCTCCCTGCTCGCCGGCGTCCCGAAGCTCATGTTTGCGCGAAACACATGCGCCCACGTACCATTCTGAAAACCATAGTCCGTCCACAAACCGCCCAGGCTTCTGATCTCGACGTCCCTCAACTCGTCAGCTCGGCCGAGTAGCGAAGCCAGCAGGGGGGCTGATTCGTGCGAGGTCACTACATAGATTCGGTTTCCAGAGGAAACTTGGGCGGCTACCTCTTCAGGCCCCACCATCCGGCTCTTGTAATGTTCGCGCCAATTCGTTCCGCGGGAATGGGTTGGTGCAGTGCCCATGATATACTCTCCTCGAATTCATCCAAACGCCATGCGTGCGCGTGTTAGCTGCCCTTGAATACTGGCGGTCGCTTTTCGCGGAACGCGAGCATGCCTTCTTTGTAGTCATCCCACTCCCGCCAGCGCGTGTTTCTAAACAGAATCTCCGAATCTCGGTAGGTTTGTGACTGGAAGACGGAGGTTCTCGCAGCCTGTATTGCGGTCCGCACTGCCATAGGTGGATTGGCCAGGACGCGCTGGGCCAGTTCTTCAGCCGCGGGAAGCAGGTCGTTATATGAAGGTACCAGTTTATTGACCAAGCCAAGGCGATAGGCTTCCGAAGCCGAAAGCGGGTCCCCCGTGATGATCATTTCGGTGACCTTCTTGGACGCCATCCATGGCGCGAGCTGTGCCGACAACGTGATCGCCGGCATGCCGCGCTTGGTCTCGACGACCGAAAAGGCTGCGTCTTCGGTCGCGACTATCAGGTCGCATTCGGCCGCGAAGACGAGGCCGGCCCCATAGCAGTAGCCGTGGACCGCAGCGATCACCGGCTTCCAGTTTAGCGGAGCATCGAGATAGTAGTGGTCCACGCGTGACGTGGTCCTGCGTTCTTGCCCGCTCTGCCGCACGTCCGCTCCGGCACAGAAGCAGCGGCCGGCACCCGAGACGATGGCGAGCCAGACATCAGGATCGGCATCAAAGTCGTTCAATGCGTCCTTGAGTAGCCGCGACATGTCGGCATTGATCGCGTTGAGCGACTGAGGACGATTGAAAGTGATCCGGGCAATCCGGCCATCCTTTTCGTATATCAGGCTCTGTGGGTCAGACATGGCGCATTCCTTAAATCGATAAAGTCACGGTTCACACGTCTGCGTCTGCGACGCGCCAGCGGATGATGGTGTCGTCGGATGTGGCATCGTCGAAGGCTGCCACGAGAGAGAGGCCCACCTTGAGCTTCGAGTCGTCGAAATCAATCACGTTGCCGTAAAGCCTGATCTCGGGCGCCTCGTCTGGCGTGACCATCACGATGTTGTATGGGACGGCAGCGCGCCAACTGGGAAGAGCCGTCTGGTGGACAACAACGTGGGAATATAGCGTGCCGCGACCGCTCATTGTACGCCAGCCAATTGCTTCGGAACCGCATTCGGCACAGATACCCGCGGGCGGGTGGCGGAGCTTGCCACACTCTCCGCACTCCTGAAGCACGAGTTCATGCCGCTTGGCTGCGTCCCAGAAGGGTTGGGTAAGCGGATTCGGCTGAGGTAGAAGGTAGGCGTACTCTTCCGTCGACATTCGCTTAGTCCCTTTTCAGAATGATCGCGCTCGAGCCCAGCACACTGACGTTGAGAGCGATTTCCGCATCGCGGACCTGCCGACAGAGTTTGCGATCATAGGTATGCTCGCCTAGGTGCCAGTTGGGGCAGAGATCCTCGGCGTCTCCTCTTAGCTGTTGCACGGCTTCGAGAACGTTGTTGAACCCGTGGCAGTAGCCTTCGTTGATCAGCCCGCCGTGGGTCTGGCTCGGCAGATCGCCGTCAAGGCTAATCCGACCGTCCTTGATAAAGTCCTTGGCTTCGCCGCGCTTGCACCAGCCCATGTCCTCGATCATCCGCATCGGCATATCGGTGAACGCATCGTATCCCTCAAAAACGTCGATGTCGTTCAACTTGACGTCGGCTGCTGCGAGAAGGCGCGGCCCGATATTGATCAAGTTTGTGTCCTCGATATTGGGGACGGGGCTGACTCCACCGCCAATTCCGGCGGAGATCAAGACGGGACGCTTTTTTAGCGCTCGTGCTCGTTCGGTACTTGTTACGATCATGGCGCAGGCCACGTCCGTTTCCTGACAGCAGTCGAACAGGTGATAAGGGTCAGAAATAATCCGTGATTGCTGGTGATCCTCGATGGTGAGAGGCGTCCGCATCATCGCTCGGGGATTTTTGATAGCATTCGAGCGGGAGTTGACTGCAAAGTGAGCAAGATCGACACTCGTGACGCCGTAGAGGTCCATATATCGCCGGGCTTCGAATCCGTGGTTCGAAGCGGCCCCCGCCAGTCCGTAGATACTGCTGAACTGACTTTCCCCACCGACCCTGTGCAATCCGCCGCCAGCGCCGGCTCCCCAGTGTCCCATGCGGATACCAGATCGACCATTCAGCGCTCGATAGACAAGGACGTAGTTGGCAATCCCGTGATAGACGGCCTGTGCAGCTTGGATAACCGCAAAGGAGGCGTAATTTCCACCGCCCACAAGATTAGAGGCATACCCCACTTTGCGGGAACCAAGCGCTGAGAGGACAAGGCCGGTTCGCACCGAGTCGTCGAACATCTGGTACATTACCGCGCCGTCGACCTCTTTGGGATCGAGACCCGCGTCGGAACATGCCGCCCTTGCGGCTCGTACAGCCAGCGTGAGAACATCGACGCCTGAGTTCTTCGAGAAACCGCCGGGATTTTCTTTACTTCGGCTGTAGCCAATTCCTGCGATAGCGGTCCTATTGCGGAAGTCTTTTTCGGACATGTTCTTGCTACCGATTCTTAAAATTGGGTCGACGTTTCTCGGCAAAGGCACGCGGCCCTTCCTTGGCGTCTTCCATGGCGCCAAGACCCTTTTGGATATGGCCGGCGAGTTTTACGGCATTGGAATGCTCCATGCCGTAGCACCGGTAATAGGATTCAATGAAGGCGCGTACCGCGGCAGGACCGCATTCGAGGATTGCGTCTGCGACTTCTAGGGCCTTTTGTAACTCCTGGCCCTTGGGTACCACCCAGTTGACGAGACCCATCTCATAGGCCCGCTGCGCCGGGACGAGGCGCGGATAAATCGTCAACTCAATCGCGTGTCGTAAGCTCACGTGTCGGATGATGTCGATCTGATCGCCGCCGCCGATATTCCATCGCGGTTCTGTGATACCGAACTCGGCGGTGTCTGCGGCAACACAAAGATGGCACATAGTGGTGAGCCAACAGCCGCCCGCGGCCGCCTGACCGTTCACCGCGGCGATTGTTGGCTTGAATATCTCGAGGTCGCCCGGCGACCATCGGTCTGGCCACCAGGGGCCTTCCGTGTCATCTTGTTGATGGTGGGTTTCAGCGAACTCCTTCAAATCCATTCCGGCGCAAAAGGTTGGGCCTTCGCCGCCCCAGAGAATAGCCACCCAAGCATCGTCGTCATGTTTGAATCGCAGCCACGCCTTCTGCAGGTCGTGCATCAATTTGCGATTCATCGCATTGCGCCGTTCAGGACGATTGAGCGTCAGAATGACGACGTGTCCCCGCTTTTCATACAGAAGCTCTTCGGCCACGCTCGCGGCTCCTTTCCTGGTCAACAATTCATCATGACAGCGGGTTATAGGCTGGCGTAGTCGGTGATTTTGG
>NZ_CAVK010000031.1 GCF_000382885.1 Sphingobium indicum BiD32 | reverse complement strand
CTCCGTCTGGCCTGCGGCCAGCCACCTCCCCTGCAAGGGGAGGACGTTATTTGTCCGGCCCAATTTCTGACAAATCCGTCATAAAATACATTATATCAATAGGGTACACATAATGCGTCATATCCATGCCATACGCAGCGCCTCGCTCTGCGCGCTCGCATTTGCCCTGTCCACCATCCCCGCCTTCGCCGACGAAGCCGCCGACCAGAGCCGCATCATCGTCACCGCCCGCGCGCTGGTCGAAGATGCCGCCGCCCGCGTCCAGCGCACCCCCGGCGGTGTCGACGTCGTTGGCGCGCAGGATTTCGAGGACAAGTTGGCGGTCTCCCTGCGCGATGCGCTCACTTTCTCGCCGGGCGCCTATACCCAGCCGCGTTTTGGGCAGGAGGTCCGCATATCGATTCGCGGCTCTGGCCTCTCGCGCGGCTTCCACATGCGCGGCCTTACCCTGTTGCAGGACGGCATCCCGATCAACATGGCCGACGACAATGGCGATTTTCAGGAGCTCGACCCGCAAGTCTTTCAGCATATCGAGGTCTATCGCGGCGGCAATGCCCTGCGTTTGGGCGGATCGACGCTGGGCGGCGCCATCAACGCGGTGACCCCGACCGGGCGCAGTGCGCCGGGCGTCGAACTGCGCGTCGATGGCGGCAGTTTCGACACTGTCCGCACCAAGGTCGCCTATGGCTATGCCGACGAAACAGGCGACGCCTTCGCCGCGATCACCAGCGACCGTTCGGATGGCGACCGCGATCATGGCAGGCGCACATCCTATCGCTTCAACGGGAATGTCGGCCTGAAGGTCAGCGACAGGATCGAAACCCGCTTCTACGCCCGCGTCCAGACCATCCGCCAGAAACTGTCAGGATCGCTCAGCGAAAAATCGGTCCTGACCGATCCGGCCAAGGGCAATTTCACCGGCGATCAGGCGCGCGACATAGATTCGATCCGCCTGCAAAACCGCACCACGCTCCAGCTGGATGGCGGGCAACTGACGGTCGGCGTCCATTACAGCGCCAAGCAACTCTTCCATCCGATCTATCAGGTCATCGACCAGAAGTCAGAGGATCGCGGCCTGTTCGCCAGCCTCGCCCTGGCGCGCAATCTCGGCGGCGTGCCGGTCGAAGTCACGTTCGGCAGTCAGGCGCGCTTCGGCAAGGGGACGGCGCGCCAGTTCGTCAATGTCGCGGGCCAATCCGGCGCGCCGACCGCCTATGCCAGGGTGCGCGCACAGACCATCACCAGCTATGGCGAAGTCCGGGTCGCGCCGACGCCCGGCCTGTGGCTGATCGCGGGCGGCCTCTACACCCATGGCGAACGGCGGATCGACAATCGCTTCGCCCCGCAGCGCAGCGGCGACGCCCGTTTCGACGCCTTCGCGCCCAAGATCGGTCTGCTTTATCAACCCAATGAAGCACTGCAATTCTACGCCAATTACAACCGCTCCGTAGAACTGCCGGGCTATAGTGAACTCAGCCAGACACCCGCAGGCGGCGCGCCCGGCTTCACCCCGGTCGGCCCGCAAAAGGCATGGACGGCAGAAATCGGCACGCGGGGCCGCATCGGCATCGCGTCCTGGGACGTCAGCCTCTACCGTGCCGACATCAGGGGCGAGATACTGCAATTTAGCGTGATCGCAGGCGTCATCCCGGCTGCGACCTTCAACGCGGACAAGACCCGGCATCAGGGCGTCGAGGCTGGTCTGGAACTCGCCTTCACCCCCTGGGCATCGCTGCGGCAGGTCTATCAATATAGCGATTTCCGCTTCCGCAATGACGCTATCTATGGCGACAATCGCCTGCCCGTGGTGCCGCGCCATTTCTACCGCGCCGAATTCAGACTGGGCACCGACAGGCTCAGCATCTCCCCCTCGGTCGAATGGCTACCGCAGGGGGCGTGGGTCGACTATGTCAACAGCAAGCGGGTCGGCAGCTACGCGCTGCTCAACCTTGGCGCAAAGGCGACAGTGCAAGATGGCGTCACCCTGTTCCTCGACGCGCGCAATCTGACGCAAAAGCGCGCGATCGGCGACATCAGCGCGCTGGTCCGCTACACGCCCGACGTCGCGGCAACGGCGGCAGACGAAGGCAGCGTCGCCTTCTACCCGCTCGAACGCCGCGCCATTTATGGCGGCGTGCGCGCGCGTTTCTGATCCGGGGGCAGGACGATGAACGATACAGGCTTTTACCGGGCAATGTGGCGCTGGCATTTCTATGCCGGGCTGATCGTCCTGCCGATATTGGCTCTGATGGCCGTGACAGGTGCGCTCTATCTCTACAAGCCGGAGATAGAGGCGCTGCTCTATCCGGTGCATGTCGCCGACACGTCGAAGGCCACGACCCTCCCGCCATCGCGCCTGATCGCGGCGGTGGGGCAGGGGGCCGGCGCGCAGGCGACCCAGATCGTCCGTCCCGCAAGCACCGCTGAAAGCTGGCGGGTGATGACGAAGGTGGAAGGCGGCCCGTCCACCATCCATTTCGTCGATCCACGCGATGGCCGCGTTCTGGGCGTCATGCGCGGTGGCGGCATCATGAAAACCGTCAAGGATCTGCACAGCCTGGCGCTGACCGGCCCGGTCGGCAACCGGCTGGTGGAGGTGGTCGCGGGCTGGGCGATCCTGCTCTGTGTCACCGGTCTCTATCTGCGCTGGCCCCGGCGCGGCCAGCCTGCGCTGGCGATCCGGGGGCGGGCATCGGGTCGCCTCTTCTGGCGCGACCTGCACGGCACGCTGGGCTTCCTGTCGTCCGGGGTGATCCTGTTCCTGGCCGTCACCGGGATGCCATGGACGGACGTGTGGGGTGGCGGGTTGCGCGCGGTTGTCGCGGCCAATGACTGGGGGCGACCCAAAATGGCGGTGATCCCATGGAGCGCGCCGGCAAAGGACGCGCTGCCCTGGACCCTGCGCGAAGGCGGCGGGGCAGCGGGCGGGGCAGGCGACATCGGCGTCGATGAAGCCCTGCGCATCGCCACCGCGCGCGGCATGGGCGGCGTCCAGCTGATTCTGCCCGCTACCCCCGGCGCACCCTATCTGGCGGCATCCATCGTCACAAAGGCACAGGACGCCCGCGCCATCACCATCGATGCGGCGTCCGGCGCGGTGGTGCAGGATATGGACTGGCGCATGTTCGGTCCCGGCGCGCAGGCGGTCGAATGGGGCATCGCCACCCATCAGGGCCAGCAATATGGAGAGGTCAACCGGCTGCTGATGCTGGCGGGGTGCCTGTGCCTGCTGCTGCTCTGCCTGACCGCACCGCTGCTCTGGTGGAAACGGCGGCAACAGGGACGGCTCACCACGCCACCCGCCGCCTCCCCGGCGGCTCGACGCATGGTCGCCGGGCTGATGTTGCTGATCGGCCTGCTGTTCCCGTTGACGGGCCTCAGCATGGCGGCGGCGCTACTCGGCGAATGGATCATGGGCCGGTCCGCCTGACATAGCTTTCGTTTGGCCCGGAGAGGGACTATGGGCCAACCATGATCCGTCTTTCCGGCCTGCAACTCCCGCTCGACCACCCTGTTGAGGCGATCCCCGCCGCCATCTGCGCCCGGCTGGGCATCGCCGCGTCCGATCTTCTGTCGCACAGCCTCGTCCGGCGCGGCAATGACGCACGCCGTCGCAGCGCGATCCGGCTTGTCTATACGTTCGACCTGGCCGTCACTGACGAAGCCGCCATCCTCGCCCGCTTTCCCGGCGACAAGGACATACGCCCCACACCCGACTCCCGCTACACATTCGTCACCCGCGCCCCTGAAGGCGGCCCGGCCCTTCGCCCGGTGGTTATCGGCGCGGGACCATGCGGGCTGTTCGCGGGCCTCATCCTCGCACAGATGGGCTTCCGCCCGATCATTCTGGATCGCGGCAAGGTTGTGCGGGAACGGACCAAGGACACATGGGGTCTGTGGCGTCGCGCGGAATTGAACCCCGACTCCAACGTCCAGTTTGGCGAGGGCGGGGCGGGCACTTTCTCCGACGGCAAACTCTATTGCCGGGTCAAGGACCCGCGCTTTCTTGGCCGCAAGGTGCTGGAGGAATTTGTCGCGGCGGGTGCGCCCGACGACATATTGTGGGAAGCCCATCCCCATATCGGCACCTTCCGCCTCGTCACCATGGTGGAATCCATGCGCCGCCAGATCGAGGCGCTGGGCGGCGAATATCGCTGGCAGACCCGCGTTGACGACATCGCGCTGGAGCCAGCGGGTGACGGCACCCAAAGGCTGCGCGGCCTCCATATGCAGGACGGCAGCTTCCTCGAAGCGGACCATGTCATACTCGCTGTCGGGCACAGTGCCCGCCCGACTTTCGAGATGCTGCACAGTCGCGGCGTCCATATCGAAGCCAAGCCCTTCTCGATTGGCGTACGGATCGAACATCCGCAAAGCTGGGTCGATCGCGCCCGCTATGGCCAATGCGCAGGCCACCCGGATCTGGGTGCGGCCTCCTATAGCCTCGCCCATCACTGCGCCAATGGCCGCACCGTCTACAGCTTTTGCATGTGTCCCGGCGGCCGCGTCGTCGCCGCCACGTCGGAAGAAGGGCGCGTCGTCACCAACGGCATGAGCCAATATAGCCGCGCCGAATTCAACGCCAATAGCGGACTCGTCGTCGGCATCGACCCCGCGCGCGACTATCCCGAAGGACCGCTGGCGGGGATCGAACTGCAACGCCGTTGGGAATCGGCCGCCTTTATCGCAGGCGGCTCCTCCTACTGGGCACCGGGGCAGACCGTGGGCGACTTCATGGCAGGCCGCGCCTCGACCGCGCTGGGAGAGGTCGTCCCCTCCTACAAGCCGGGCGTGACCCCCACCGACCTGTCGCGCTGCCTGCCCGATTATGTGATCGACGCCATCCGCGAGGCACTGCCAGCCTTCGGCCGCCAGATCAGCCATTATGACCACCCGGATGCGGTGATGACCGGCGTGGAAACCCGCACATCCTCCCCCATCCGCATCACCCGCGGCAAGGACTTTCAGAGCCTCAACGTCGCGGGCCTCTATCCGGCAGGGGAGGGCGCGGGCTATGCGGGCGGCATCCTGTCGGCCGCGATCGACGGTATCAAGGTGGCAGAAGCGGTTGCTTTGGGAATGATGCGATAGGCTGGCAAAGTCTGGCGCGCCGTATATGCTCTATCCCGACATTGCATGACGGGAGAGACAGGCATGACCAGCGACGTCCGCGCAGCCCTTGATCGGTTCGAGAATTTTATTGGCCGTTTCAGTCAGAGCGGCATCATCGACGCCACCAGCGGCTTCACCACCGGCGACGCGGCGCTGCTGATCGGCGAAATCGAACTGTCCGAAGCCAATCGCCGCATGAAGGAACATTACCCGCACGATGACACATGAAGCCATCAGGCAAATGAGCGGGGCGGAAAATCACATCAGTAGGGAAATGGATGCCCGACAAGGACTCGAACCTTGATTGACGGAGTCAGAGTCCGCTCTCTTACCATTAGAGGATCGGGCATCAATCCTTAGCGCCATGCGCTTGGGAGGCCGCAGATAGGCGGGGGCAGGGGGCAGGTCAAGAGCATTTTTAGGCCAAAGCATGGCCCGAAAAGAAAAGCCCGCCGGCGCGTCAAACGCATCCGGCGGGCATTTGCGTTGCCCGGTCAGGGGCAACGAGCCTGGGCGCCGATCCCTATATAGGAACCGGCCCCCGTGTTTTCAAAGTGTCAGTCCATGTCCTGCGTGGTGAAATCTTCACCCTGCACCGCGCCCAGCGGATCGTCGCCAATCGCGGCCTCCGGTCCCTGGCGCAGTTCGGCGGCATGTTCGGCTGCCGCGCTGGCTGGCGCGATCAGGTCGACCTGGCTCGACGCCCGCAGCGCGGCGCGCATCGCTGCGTCCCGCGAGGAGGCGGCGACGCGCAGGCGGTTCATGCCCGCGCCCGTGCCTGCCGGGATCAGTCGGCCGACGATGACATTTTCCTTCAGGCCAACCAGCGTGTCCTTCTTGCCCTGAACCGCCGCTTCGGTGAGGACGCGGGTGGTTTCCTGGAAGGATGCCGCCGAGATGAACGAACGGGTCTGGAGCGAGGCCTTGGTGATGCCGAGCAGCACCGGCTTGCCGGCAGCAGGCAGGAAGCCCGGTGCCAGCTTGGCATTGATCTCGTCCATTTCCTCGCGATCGACCTGCTCGCCCACCAGCAAGGTGGTGTCGCCGGACTCGATGATCTCGACCTTTTGCAGCATCTGACGAACGATCGTCTCGATATGCTTGTCGTTGATCTTCACGCCCTGCAAGCGATAGACTTCCTGGATTTCCGCGACCAGATATTCGGCCAGCGGCTCGATGCCGAGAACTTCCAAGATGTCGTGCGGATCGGGCGAACCGCCGATCAGATTGTCGCCGCGCTTGACATAGTCGCCTTCCTGAACGTCGATCACCTTGCTCTTGGGGATCAGATATTCGACCGGCTCGCCGCCATCCTCAGGATTGATGGCGATCTTGCGCTTCGCCTTATAGTCCTTGAGGAACTGGACGCGGCCGGACACCTTGGCGATGATGGCGTTGTCCTTGGGCTTGCGCGCCTCGAACAGCTCGGCCACGCGCGGCAGACCGCCCGTGATGTCGCGGGTCTTGGCAGCTTCGCGGCTGACACGCGCCAGCACGTCACCGGCCTGCACCGTCTGGCCATCCTCGACCGAGAGCATCGCGCCCACGGCCAGCATGTAGCGGGCCGCTTCGCCCGAACCATCGTCCAGCAGGGTCAGGCGCGGACGCAGATCCTCCTTGGTGCGGCTGGAACCGCGATGCTCGGTGACGACGCGCTGCGAAATGCCGGTCGCTTCGTCGGTCTGCTCGGTCAGCGTCTTGCTGTCGATCAGGTCGACATATTTGACGATGCCCGGACGTTCGGTGATCACCGGCATGGTGAACGGATCCCATTCGGCGATCCGGTCGCCCTGCTTCACTGTGGCGTTATTCTCAAAGAGAATGGTCGCACCATAAGGCAGGCGATGCACCGCGCGCTCACGGCCTTCATTGTCGATGATCGCCAGTTCGCCGTTGCGGGCGAGCGACAGGCGGCGTCCACGGCTGTCCGTGATCGTCGGCATGTCACGCAGCTCCAGCGTCCCGTCGGCAATCGCTTCCAGGTTCGACGTTTCATTGAGCTGCGCCGCACCACCGATGTGGAAGGTCCGCATCGTCAGCTGGGTGCCAGGCTCACCGATCGACTGCGCCGCGATGACGCCGACCGCTTCACCGATATTGACCGGCGTACCACGGGCAAGGTCACGGCCATAGCATTTGCCGCACACGCCCATCTTGCTTTCGCAGATCAGGGGGCTGCGGATCTTCACGGCCTGCGTGCCGATCGCCTCGATCTTGGCGATCATCGGTTCGTCCAGCAATGTGCCGATCGGGATGATGACGGTGCCGTCCTTGCTGTCGACAATGTCCTGCGCCGTGGTGCGGCCCAGGATGCGTTCGCCCAGCGAGGCGATGGTCGAACCGCCCTGGACGATCGCCTTCATCTCCAGCGCGCGGTCGGTGCCGCAATCTTCCTCGACGATCGTGCAATCCTGCGACACATCGACCAGACGGCGGGTCAGGTAGCCCGAATTCGCCGTCTTGAGCGCGGTGTCGGCCAGACCCTTGCGGGCGCCGTGGGTGGAGTTGAAATATTCAAGGACGGTCAGGCCTTCCTTGAAGTTGGAGATGATCGGCGTTTCGATGATCTCGCCCGACGGCTTGGCCATCAGGCCGCGCATCCCCGCAAGCTGCTTCATCTGTGCCTGCGAACCACGCGCACCGGAGTGGGCCATCATGTAGATCGAGTTGATCTGCGCCAGGCGGCCGGTCTGCGGGTCCTTGGGCTGGGCGCGGATCTCGTCCATCATCGCGTTGGCGACGCGATCGCCGCAACCCGACCAGGCGTCGATCACCTTATTGTATTTTTCCTGCTGGGTGATCAGGCCGTCCTGATATTGCTGCTCATAATCGGCCACCAGCGCCTTGGTCTCGTCAACCAGGGTCACCTTGCTGTCGGGGATGACCATGTCGTCCTTGCCGAACGAGATGCCCGCCTGGAATGCATGGCGGAAGCCCAGCGCCATGATGGCGTCGGCAAACAGCACCGTGTCCTTCTGGCCGGTGTGACGATAGACCTCGTCGATCACGTCGCCGACATCCTTCTTGGTCAGCAGGCGGTTGACGACATCGAACGGAACCTTGTGGTTCTGTGGCAGACATTCGCCCAGCAACATGCGGCCCGGCGTGGTTTCATACCGCTTGAGGTAGCTGTTGCCTGCCTCGTCGGTCTGCGGCACGCGGCTGATGATCTTGCTGTGCAGCGTCACCGACTTGGTGAACAGCGCCTGATGCACTTCCTGCATGTCGCTCAGCAACATGCCTTCGCCGGGCTCGCCTTCGCGTTCCATCGACAGATAATAGATGCCCAGCACCATGTCCTGCGACGGCACGATGATCGGCTTGCCGTTCGCGGGCGACAGGATGTTGTTGGTCGACATCATCAGCACGCGCGCTTCCAGCTGAGCCTCAAGGCTCAGCGGAACGTGGACGGCCATCTGATCGCCATCGAAGTCGGCGTTGAAGGCCGAGCAGACCAGCGGGTGAAGCTGGATCGCCTTGCCCTCGATCAGCACAGGCTCAAACGCCTGGATGCCCAGACGGTGAAGCGTCGGCGCGCGGTTCAGCATCACGGGATGCTCGCGGATCACCTCGTCCAGAATGTCCCAGACTTCCTTGCGCTCCTTCTCGACCCACTTCTTGGCCTGCTTCAGGGTCATGGACAGACCCTTGGCATCCAGACGCGCGTAGATGAACGGCTTGAACAGTTCGAGCGCCATCTTCTTGGGCAGGCCGCACTGGTGCAGCTTCAGCTCAGGACCGGTCACGATGACCGAACGGCCGGAATAGTCGACGCGCTTGCCGAGCAGGTTCTGGCGGAAGCGGCCCTGCTTGCCCTTGAGCATGTCGGACAGCGACTTGAGCGGACGCTTGTTCGCGCCGGTGATGACGCGGCCACGACGGCCATTGTCGAACAGGGCGTCGACGGCTTCCTGCAACATGCGCTTTTCGTTGCGGACGATGATGTCCGGCGCGCGCAGTTCCATCAGCCGCTTCAAGCGGTTGTTGCGGTTGATGACGCGGCGATACAGGTCGTTCAGATCCGACGTCGCGAACCGGCCACCATCCAGCGGCACCAGCGGGCGCAGTTCTGGCGGGATGACGGGAACGACGTCCAGGATCATCCATTCGGGGCGGTTGCCCGAATCGATGAAGCTTTCGACGACCTTCAGGCGCTTGATGATCTTCTTGGGCTTCAGCTCCGACTTGGTCGTCGCCAGCTCTTCCAGCAGAACCTGCTTTTCGCCTTCCAGGTCGAGGTCCATCAGCATCTGCTTGACCGCTTCGGCGCCGATCCCGGCGGAGAAGGCGTCCTCGCCATATTCGTCCTGCGCGTCGAGCAGTTCGTCCTCATTGAGCAGCTGATATTTCTCAAGCGGGGTCAGGCCCGGCTCGATGACGATATAGCTCTCGAAATAAAGGACGCGCTCCAGCTGCTTCAACTGCATGTCGAGCAGCAGGCCGATGCGCGAGGGCAGCGACTTCAGGAACCAGATATGCGCAACCGGCGCGGCCAGCTCGATATGGCCCATGCGCTCACGGCGCACCTTGCTCACCGTGACTTCGACACCGCACTTCTCGCAGACGATGCCCTTATATTTCATGCGCTTATACTTGCCGCACAGGCATTCATAATCCTTGATCGGGCCAAAGATGCGCGCGCAGAACAGGCCGTCACGTTCCGGCTTGAACGTGCGATAGTTGATGGTTTCGGGCTTCTTGATCTCGCCGAAGGACCAGCTGCGGATGCGCTCAGGCGAGGCAAGGCCGATCTGGATCTGGTCGAAAGTCTCGGTCTTGGCGACCGGATTGGCGAAGTTGGTCAGTTCGTTCATATTCTTTTTCCTCAGTTCCCCTCCCGCTTGCGGGAGGGGTTAGGGGAGGGGATGTCTTGCGCTAGGCTTGGGCCTGAAACCCTTATTCCGCCGCTGCCGCGAAGCCGCCTTCGTCCTCTGGAATCTCGTCGAGCGTGTTCAGCTCCACGTTCAGACCCAGCGAGCGCATTTCCTTGACGAGAACGTTGAAGCTTTCGGGGATACCCGCTTCAAACGTATCGTCGCCCTTGACGATCGCTTCATAGACTTTGGTGCGGCCGACCACGTCATCGGATTTCACCGTCAGCATTTCCTGCAACGTATAGGCGGCACCATAGGCCTGGAGCGCCCAGACCTCCATTTCCCCGAAGCGCTGGCCACCGAACTGCGCCTTACCACCCAGCGGCTGCTGCGTGACGAGCGAGTAGGGACCGATCGAACGGGCATGGATCTTGTCGTCGACAAGGTGATGCAGCTTCAACATATAGATGATGCCGACCGTGACCTTGCGGTCGAACTTGTCGCCGGTGCGGCCGTCGAACAGGTCGCTCTGCCCCGAAGTGTGCAGACCCGCCAGCGACAGCATCGCCGACACGTCCGCTTCCCGCGCGCCGTCGAACACCGGCGTCGCCATCGGGATGCCCCGCTGGAGATGTTCGGCCAGATCGATGATCTGCTCCGGCGTGCGGCCTTCGATCTGCTCGGCGTAGCGCGGACCATAAGAGGTCAGCAGCCGTTCCTTGACCGCGTCGGGCATGTCGCCCGCCGACGGGTTCGGATTGGCCTCGCGCCAGTCCTCCAGCGCGTGCTTGAGCTGCTGGCCAAGGCCACGGGCCGCCCAGCCCAGATGCGTTTCAAAGATCTGCCCGACATTCATGCGCGACGGCACGCCCAGCGGGTTCAGCACGATGTCGACATGGGTGCCATCTTCCAGGAACGGCATGTCCTCGACGGGCAGGATGCGCGAAATGACGCCCTTGTTACCGTGACGGCCGGCCATCTTGTCGCCCGGTTGCAGCTTGCGCTTCACCGCGACGAACACCTTGACCATCTTCAGCACGCCCGGCGGCAGTTCGTCGCCACGCTGCAGCTTGTCGACGCGATCCTCGAACTTGTCGACGATGATCTTCACCGCTTCGTCATATTGCGCCTTGACGGCTTCGATGCCCGCCTGACGGACATCGTCCGCCACCGCGAATTTCCACCATTCATGACGCTCGACTTCACCCAGCAGGGCTTCGTCGATCTCGACGCCCTTGCGCACGCCCTTGGGCGCGGCGGTGGCGATCTGACCCGTCAGCATTTCCTGCAACCGGTTGAAGGTCGCGCGGTTCAGAATGGCGCGTTCGTCCTCGCGATCCTTGGCCAGGCGATCGATTTCCTCCCGCTCGATCGCCATGGCGCGCTCGTCCTTGTCGATGCCGTGGCGGTTGAATACGCGCACTTCAACGACGGTCCCGGCAACGCCCGGCGGCAGGCGCAGCGACGTGTCGCGCACGTCGGACGCCTTTTCACCGAAGATCGCGCGGAGCAGCTTTTCTTCCGGGGTCATCGGCGATTCACCCTTGGGGGTGATCTTGCCGCACAGGATGTCGCCCGGCTCCACTTCGGCGCCGATATAGACGATGCCCGCCTCATCGAGGTTGCGCAGCGCTTCCTCGCCGACATTGGGGATATCGCGGGTGATATCCTCTGGCCCAAGCTTGGTGTCGCGCGCCATGACCTCGAACTCCTCGATATGGATCGAGGTGAACACGTCATCCTTCACGATGCGTTCGCTGATGAGGATACTATCCTCATAGTTGTAGCCGTTCCAGGGCATGAACGCGACGAGCGTGTTCCGGCCCAGCGCCAGCTCGCCAAATTCGGTCGAGGGACCGTCGGCAATGACGTCGCCCGCTTCAATGAGGTCGCCGACCTTCACCAGCGGACGCTGGTTGATGCAGGTGTCCTGGTTGGAGCGCTGGAACTTCTGGAGCGTGTAGATGTCCACGCCCGACTGGCCCGGCGCAATGTCACCGGTGGCGCGGATGACGATACGGGTCGCATCGACCTGATCGACGATGCCCGCCCGCTTGGACGCGACCGCCGCGCCGGAGTCACGGGCGACCGTGCCTTCCATGCCGGTGCCGACGAACGGTGCTTCGGCGCGTACCAGAGGCACGGCCTGACGCTGCATGTTCGATCCCATCAGCGCGCGGTTGGCGTCATCGTTTTCCAGGAACGGAATGAGCGACGCGGCGACCGACACCAGCTGCTTGGGGCTGACGTCCATCAGGGTGATGTGGTCGCGCGGCGCCATCAGGAACTCGCCGGCTTCGCGGCTGGAGATGAGATCCTCGACGAAATGGCCGTCGGCATCGACTTCGGCGTTGGCCTGCGCGATCGTGTGCTTGGCCTCTTCCATGGCGGAGAGATACACGACCTCGTCCGTCACCTTATGGTCGATGACCTTGCGATAGGGCGTTTCGATGAAGCCATATTTGTTCACCCGGCTGAACGTGGCCAGCGAGTTGATCAGACCGATGTTCGGGCCTTCCGGCGTTTCAATCGGGCAGATACGGCCATAATGGGTCGGGTGAACGTCGCGGACTTCAAAACCCGCACGTTCGCGCGTCAGACCGCCCGGCCCAAGCGCCGACACGCGGCGCTTGTGGGTGACTTCCGACAAGGGGTTGGTCTGATCCATGAACTGCGACAGCTGCGAGCTGCCGAAAAATTCACGCACGGCAGCCACGGCGGGCTTCGCGTTGATCAGGTCGTTGGGCATCACGGTCGATACGTCGACGCTCGACATACGCTCCTTGACGGCGCGCTCCATGCGCAGCAGCCCGACGCGATACTGGTTTTCCAGCAATTCGCCGACCGAACGGACGCGACGGTTGCCCAGATTGTCGATATCGTCGATTTCGCCCTTGCCGTCCTTCAGGTTCACCAGTTCCTTGACCACGGCGAGGATGTCCTCGGTCCGCAGCGTCGTCACCGTGTCCTCGGCGTCCAGGTCGAGACGCATGTTCAGCTTCACGCGGCCCACGGCCGACAGGTCGTAGCGCTCAGGGTCGAAGAACAGGCCCGCAAACAGCGATTCGGCGGTTTCCTTCGTCGGCGGCTCACCGGGGCGCATGACGCGATAGATATCGCTCAATGCCTGGTCGCGCTCTTCGGCCTTGTCGGCCTTCAACGTGTTGCGGATCCACGGACCGGTGCCGACATGGTCGATGTCGAGCAGTTCGAGGCGGTCGATGCCCGCCTTGTCCAGCTTCTCCAGATTTTCCGGCGAAACCTCGTCACCGGCTTCGATGTAAATCTCGCCGGTGGTTTCGTTGATCAGGTCGTAGGCGCTGTAGCGGCCATAGACTTCCTCGGTCGGGATCAGCAGCGTGGTCAGGCCGTCCTTTTCCGCCTTGTTGGCGGCGCGGGGGCTGATCTTGTGACCGGCGGCGAACACGACTTCGCCCGAATTGCCATCGACGATGTCGAAGGCAGGCTTCAGGCCGCGCCAGGCTTCGGCCAGATAGGGAATCTGCCAGCCGCCTTCGCTGCGAACGAAGGTCACCTTATTGTAGAAATGACCCAGAATTTCTTCGGCGGTCAGGCCCAGCGCATAGAGCAACGCGGTGACCGGCAGCTTGCGCTTGCGGTCGATACGGACGTTGACGATGTCCTTGGCGTCGAACTCGAAGTCCAACCATGAACCGCGATAGGGAATGACGCGCGCGGCGAACAGATATTTGCCCGACGAATGGGTCTTGCCACGGTCATGGTCGAACAGGACGCCCGGCGAACGGTGCATCTGGGACACGATGACGCGCTCGGTGCCATTGACGATGAAGGTGCCGTTGCCCGTCATCAGGGGCATGTCGCCCATATAGACGTCCTGCTCCTTGATATCCAGAACCGAACGGGTCTCGGTGTCCTGATCCACTTCAAACACGATCAGGCGCAGGGTAACGCGCATCGGCGCTGCATAGGTGATGCCGCGCTGACGGCATTCCTCGGTGTCGTATTTCGGGTCTTCCAGCTCGTAATGGACGAAATCCATTTCGGCGGTGCCGGCGAAATCGCGGATCGGGAACACGCTGCGCAGCGTCTTTTCCAGGCCCGATACATAGCCGATCGACGGATCGGACCGCAGGAACTGCTCATAGCTTTCGCGCTGAACCTCGATCAGGTTCGGCATCTGCACCACTTCGTGGATGTCGCCGAACACCTTTCTGATGCGCTTCTTCGCGCCGGTGTTGCTGATGGAGGGAGCCTTGGTCGCCATGCGTTGTCCTTGCCTTCGTTCGTCGCGTATTTTCCGCATCGCAGCGAAAATTCAGCCCTGACGCGGATGGCAAAGGGGTGATTCGCACCCCTGCATCCACGCAAAAAAGTGCGGGTCGGGACTGTCCGAACCGCACTGCCAGCGTCTTGTAACCCGCCAAATACGCCCCATACTGCCAGTGATCGTGCGCAATGCGACCCTGTACCCCGGACGATTCGGGAGACGGTTCCTGACACGCCGCAAAGCCTGCCTGAACCGGATTTCTAACGGCGCATATAGGACAGGCTTTGCCCTTTGTGAAGGGGTTAAGGGACGCCACCACGCTGGGGCCACAGAGCCGCTTTGGCCCGCACCTTCCCTTTTGCCGCAACAGCTGCTATATGAATTTTGCTTACGTCGCCTTTTGACGGATATCGGACTGCCTTCGGCTTCTCCTCTTGTCCCCCATCGCGCCTCACAAAGCCGGGACGTGCGAATGGTCGCGCGTCCCTCTCATATCATGCGCAATGCAGGACAGATTAGAACGAATGCTGAAATATAAGGAACCCGATTTTCAGGAACGCAGGGCGCTCGCCACACAGGCACGAGACAAAGCGCTTGCCAAGCTGCGCGCCAAGCCCCCGGTCGATCCGGTGCTGGCTGCCGAACGCGCCGCCGCGGCAGAAGCCAAGGCTGCTGCCGAACAGGAAAAGCGCCGACTGGCCAAGCTGGCCCGCGAAGAAGAGCGCGCTGCCAAGGTGGAACGCGCGCGTCTGGAGGCGGAAGCCGCCGCCGCTGCGATCAAGCCGGAATTGACCGAGGAAGAACGCAAGGCAGCGCGCGATGCGCGCTATCAGGCCCGCAAAGCTCGCAAAGGCGGGCGCTAACGACGCCCTCGGTCGCGCCCATGGCGCGACTGACACGATCATCAAGGTCGCATGGGCTGGCATGGTGCCGCCCTGGACCACTACTCACTTGTTACGCGGCACCGGCCGCGAGGAATAATTTTGCATAACCATTCACCCAGAAGCCCACGTCCCACGCTCTCGCTGTTCGACAGGAAGCGCCCCTTTCATCCCGGCCTGGCGCCGGGCGGCACCCTGTCCAGCACACAGCTCAAGCAGATCGTAGCGGACATATTGGGCTAATATCGATCATGTCGGGGGAGCGCCGATCGGCGCTCCCCTTTTTTCTGTCATCCACAAGGAGCCATTATGAGCCGCGCAGCAATTCGACCCTTCCTGATCAGCAAGGATGAAGAAGGCCATTTCCGCCTGACCGTGCGGGAAACCCGCTATAATTCGCAGGGCTATCCGCTGACCTCGTCGCTGCTTCAGGACGAGAAATTCAAGACCGCAACCGCTGTCCGTGCCTTCGCGCGCGACATGTTCAAGGCCGAAGCCGGCCAGTTCGCGACGAAATAATCAGCGGTTTCAGGGTTGGCGAGCGTCGCCTGACGACGTTCCCGGCACTGGCGCGATCTTTACCGTTTCAAAACGGTCCATGCGCCGCACCCCGGCCAGTCCGGTCGGCGATGGCGGCGCAGGCATGGCGATCGGCACGCGCCGACGCATACAGTCACGCTTGTCCGCGCGCGGGTTCTGGTCGCAATTCCACAAGGCCCGCTGCAATCCCGTTACGGCGCTGTGGATATAGGCGAAACTCATCGTCTCTATCTGTCCAGGAGCCAGGGGCAGGCCGGCGGGCGCGCCACCCGGACGCCACGCCATGATGCGGCACCATTGCCGACCGGCGCAAAATGTCCGCGCGATCTTGGGCCAGCTGTCCGCCGACGTCCCGCCGCCCAATTCCACCAGAAACGTATCGGCGACCGGCACGACCCCGATCAGCCGCACACCGGCAATCGTTTTGCCCAGCGAATCGATGCCGATCGCCTCTTGTGGCTTTGCCGCCAGTTCTGCCGCGCCCCCGGCCTTTCCACCGCCCGCGACCAGTGCTTCTGGGGCGTCCAGCATCATGGCTCCGCCCGTCTCATGGGCAGTCGAAAAGCGCGCAATCCGCCCGATCAGCGGCTCACCGCCGCTGGTGCCGTAAGCGCGAAAGGCAGGCGGCGTCCCCCACCAGCCGCGCCAGCGGAAGAAGAGATGCGTGCCGACCCGCGTGAGCTTGTCCAGGCTGCCGCTCCAATAGGGGACGACCCAGTCGGTATGATAATGGGTCGCATAGCCCACCGGCTTGAACACGTCGCCCGCCAGCGCGGCGCGGGCGATGGCGCGCGCCCGATCCCAGACCGCCGGGGATGGTGTGCGGTTCAGCGCCCCGTCGCAACTGAAGGTGAACTGGCAACCGGTGGCGCGTTCCTGTCCCTGAAAAACGACGCCGCAGACCGTGCCGGGGAAGGCGGGGTGGCGCACGCGATTGAGCACGACCTGCGCGACGGCCCGCTGACCGACGGCATCATCGCCCGCCTCATAGATTTGCGCCGCGGCCAGGCAGTCCACGGCGCGGGCCATATCCGTCATGGACCCTTCAAAGTGGAAGGGACGCGCTGCCGGGTTGGACAGCCGGGAAAAGGGGATAGTGGCATTGAGCGCCCGCGCGCGATCGGCTGGCAGCGCATAGACGGCAACCGGTTCGACCGGCGGGGGCGGGCTGGGCGGGCGGATCGCGCGGGATGAGGCGGCATGGGCAAAACGTGCCGCCACCCCCTCCCGCGGCGCACGCGCTTCCCAACCCGCCACAACGGCGGGCAGGCCGACGAACAGCGCCAGCCAGACGAGCCACATCCATGGACGCGGCTCGTTGGAAACTGATCCATTCGTCATCGCGTGATGATCATTCCGGCAGGAAATCGGGCACCGACAGATAGCGCTCGCCGGTATCATAATTGAAGCCCAGTACCCGGCTGCCAGCGGGCAATTCCTTCAGCTTCTGCGCAATCGCCGCCAGCGTCGCGCCCGAAGAAATGCCGACCAGAATTCCCTCCTCGCTGGCCGACCGCCGTGCATAGTCCTTGGCATCAGCCGGATCGACCTGGATCACCCCGTCCAGCAACTGGGTATGCAGGTTCGCCGGAATGAAGCCCGCACCAATGCCCTGGATCGGGTGCGGGCCGGGCTGGCCACCGCTGATAACATGCGACAGGGTCGGCTCGACCGCATAGACCTTGATTCCCGGCCAGGCTTTTTTCAGCACCTCTGCCGTGCCGGTGATATGCCCGCCGGTGCCCACACCGGTAATCAGCACGTCGATCGGCGCGTCGGCGAAGTCGGCCAAAATCTCCTGCGCGGTGGTTTGGGCATGGATGGCGATGTTGGCGGGATTCTCGAACTGCTGCGGCATCCAGCTATTGGGCGTCTGCGCCACCAGCTCCAGCGCGCGCTCGATCGCGCCCTTCATCCCCTTTTCGCGCGGGGTCAGGTCGAAGCTGGCGCCATAGGCCAGCATCAGCCGCCGCCGTTCGATCGACATGCTTTCGGGCATGACCAGCACCAGCCTGTAGCCCTTGACCGCCGCGACCATGGCCAGGCCCACGCCGGTATTGCCCGATGTCGGCTCGATGATGGTGCCGCCCGGTTGCAGGTCGCCCGCAGCTTCCGCCGCCTCGATCATGGCCAGCGCAATCCGGTCCTTGATCGACCCGCCCGGATTGGAGCGTTCCGACTTGATCCAGACTTCTGCCCCATTCGTTTCAGGGCCAAACAGCCGGTTCACCCGGACATGGGGGGTGTTGCCGATGGTTTCGAGAATATTGGCAGCTTTCATGGGGCTTTCTCCTGGCTGAGGTCCGCCGCCCTTATGTCGGGTGGGTCGAAGGTGCGTGCAAGGCGCAATTCGGGAAAGAGCCGCGCCCAGAACAGGGTGATGACAATAGCACCGATGCCCCCGCCAATGACAGCGGCAACCGGCCCGACCAGCGCGGCAAGAAAGCCGCTTTCCGCCTCGCCCAGTTCGTTGGAGGCGGAAATGGTCAGTTGCGACAGGCTCGACACCCGCCCGCGCATCGCGTCCGGTGTGTGCAACTGCACCAGCGACTGGCGCACGAACACCGAAATCATGTCCGCCGCGCCCAGCACGACCAGCGCGCCGATGCCAAATTCCATCGCGATGCTGCGCGGCAGAAAGGCGGTGCAACCAAAGGCGATGGTGGCAATCCCGAACAGGATGACCGCACCCAGCATCTTGATCCCGACTTCATTCTTCAATGGCCGAAACGAGAACCACAGCGCCACCAGCCCCGCGCCGATCCCCGGCGCTGCGGCCAGATGGCCCAGCCCCGTCGATCCCACATGCAATATGTCGCGGGCATAGACCGGCAGCAGCGCGGTGGCCCCCGCCAGCAGCACCGCGAACAGATCCAGCGTGATCGTCGCCAGCACCAGCCGGTTGGTCCGCACATAGGTCAGCCCGTCGATCATCTGGCGGATCGGGTGGCGGCTGATGTCGCGCGCGGGCTGCGGCACCGGGCCGATCAGCATCATCGCGCCCAGCGCCACGCCATAAAGGATAGCCGCCAGCGCATAAGCGCCCCAGGGCGTCGCGGCATAGGCATAGCCACCCAGCGCCGGGCCAACGATCGACCCGGCCTGCCACACCACGCCCGATATGGCGATGGCGTTGGGCAGCACCTCGCGCGGCACCAGGTTGGGGGCCAGCGCGCCATAGGCCGGGCCGTTGAAGGCGCGGGCAATGCCGACGATGACGGCAATGCCAAAGATCAGTGGCAACCCGACCCAGCCCTCGAAGGTCGCAAAGGCCAGCACCGCCGCCGCTGCGGTCAGCAATGTCAGCGTCAGCCGGGTGATGATCCGCCGGTCATAATGGTCCGCGACCCATCCGGTCAGCGGCGTCAGGAAAAACAGCGGCAAAAACTGCGCCAGACCAATCAGCCCCAGCTGCGCCGAAGCACCCGCCGTCGTCATCGTTTCGCGTGCGATATTATAGGCCTGCCAGCCCAGCACGATCATCATGCTGTACTGCGCCAGCACCGCCGCGCACCGCCCGATCAGATAAGCCCGGAAATCGCCGAAGCGCAGCGGATGGCGATGCGGGGAGGGGGCTGTCATGCCGACGGCCTTAGCCGCTGTCCCCGCAAACAGGCAACCATGGGCTGGACAAGGAACGCAGCTTTTCTTCGCCCCGCCGCGCCATGACTTTTGCCATCACCCTCCATCTTCCGTTCGCCCTGAGCTTGTCGAAGGGCTGTACTTCTTGAAGAAAAGACAAGGCTTCGACAGGCTCAGCCCGAACGGGGGCGTGCAGGGCATGTAAATGAACTTACTTGAACAAACTGCCCAAAATCCCGCGCACCAACCGACCCGCAATCCCGCCGCCCGAAGATTTGCGGCTTGATCCGCCGAACACCGCGCGGCCCAGTTCGTTGGCGACCTGTCGCCCGACCGAGGAACCGGCCGCGCGGGTGGCGGACTGGATTGCCTTGTCGATCGCCGATGGCTTGGCGGCTTCGCGCGCAGCGGCAGCGTCGGCGCGCGCCTGTTCCTTCAATTGCTGTTCGCGCTGCTTGGCTTCGGCCTTGGCCTGCACGGCGGCGGTCCGCTCCGCCTCATCCTGCGCTTTCTTGGCCTGCGCGGCAGCCGCAGCGGCATTGCCCCGCGCGGCCAATATTTCCTCCGCCGATTCCCGGTCGATCGCCTCGTCATATTTGCCTGCGACCGGCGAAATCGACTGGATGATCGCCCGTTCCTTGGGGCTTACCGGCCCCAGCCGCGATCGCGGCGGCGCGATCAGCGTGCGCTGGACGATGCCGGGCGATCCATCCTCCTGCAACAGCGACACCAGCGCCTCGCCGACCTTCAATTCGGTAATCGCCGTCTCGACGTCCAGGTCGGGATTGATGCGGAACGTCTCCGCCGCCGCCTTGATCGCCCGCTGGTCGCGCGGTGTGAAGGCGCGCAGCGCGTGCTGCACCCGGTTGCCCAGCTGCCCGGCGACTTCCTCTGGTATGTCTATCGGGTTCTGGGTCACGAAATAGACGCCCACCCCCTTCGACCGGATCAGCCGCACCACCTGTTCGATCTTGTCGGTCAGCGCCTTGGGCGCCTCGTCGAACAGCAGATGCGCCTCGTCAAAGAAGAAGATCAGCACCGGCTTGTCGGGATCGCCCACTTCGGGCAGCGTCTCGAACAGTTCGGACAAGAGCCACAGCAGGAAGGTCGCATAGAGTTTGGGGCTCTGCATCAACTTGTCGGCGGCCAGCACATTGATATAGCCGCGCCCCTGCTCATCCACCTTCAGAAAATCATGGATGTCGAGCGCGGGTTCGCCAAAAAAATGCGCCCCGCCCTGCGAATCCAGTTGCAGCAATTGCCGCTGGATCGCCCCGACGCTCGCCTTGGTGACATTGCCGTAACGCGCCGACAGCGTATCGGCATTGTCCGCGCAATAGGCCAGCATCGCCTGCAAATCGCCCAGGTCCAGCAGCAGCAGTCCTTCTTCATCGGCATATTTGAAAGCGATGGTCAGCACACCTTCCTGCGTTTCATTCAGGCCCATGAGGCGCGCCAGCAATAGCGGTCCCATTTCGCTGACGGTGGTGCGAATGGGATGACCCTGCTCCCCGTACAGATCCCAGAAGATCGCGGGATTATCGGCATAGCTATAATCGGTCAGCCCGATCTCCGCCGCCCGCGCGACCAGCTTGTCGGCATTTTTGGCGGTGGGGGAACCGGCCATGGCGATACCCGACAGATCGCCCTTCACATCGGACAGGAACACCGGCACGCCCAGCGCGGAGAAGCTTTCGGCAATACCCTGCAACGTCACCGTCTTGCCGGTGCCCGTCGCCCCTGCGATCAGGCCATGGCGGTTCGCCCGGCGCAGGTTGAGCAACTGGGCAACCCCGCCATCCTTGTCTGGCGCGCCAAGACCAATGAAAATGCCGTTGCTCATCCGCCCAATCCCCTGACAAAAAACACCCGTTCGCCCTGAGCCTGTCGAAGGGTCATTCTTCTTGAGAAGAAAGACAAGGCTTCGACAAGCTCAGCCCGAACGGGTCTGATATGGCTACATCCACCCTACAGAGCGGAAGCATGTTCCGGCAAGCGCCGCGCTTATTTATCGCGCAAGCGCACCGGCAGGAAAATCGGCTGCTGGCCACGACGCAACACCTGAAGCAGGATGGCGTTGCGATTCTGTGCCGCCACCGCCTTGACCTGCGCATCCAGCTCCGCCTGGCTGGTGACCGGACGGTTGTTGGCACTGATGATGACATCGCCGCGCCGCAGCCCCTTGGCGCCCGCATCGGTCGATCCGTCAACGGCGGTGATCACCACGCCGCGCGTATCGGCGGCCACGCCCAGCTGGCGGATGATGCCGGGCGTCAGCGGGATCGCCGAAATGCCCAGCGACTGCTGCGCCGCCTGACCCGGATTCTGGTCCTGCTGGCTGAAATCCTCATCCTGTTGCGGGGCGAAATTGGTCAGTTCCTCCTCGGACGGACGCTCACCCACGATCGCGGTGACCGTCTGGCGCTGGCCGTTGCGCAGCAGGACGATCGGCACCTTGCTGCCGATCGGCTGGCTGGCGACGATCGAGGACAGATTCTGGTCGGGGTTCACTTCCTGACCATTGACCGCGACGATCACGTCGCCCGCCTTGATCCCGGCCTTGTCCGCGCCCTTGCCCGGCTCGACGCCCTGCACGAATTCGCCGCGATTCTTCGCCAGACCCAGCGAGTCGGCCAGATCCTCGCCCAGCGGGCTGATCTGCACGCCCAGATAGCCGCGCTTGACCGCCTGCCCCTGACGCAGCGTTGCGACAATCGGTGCGGCCTGTTCGGACGGAATGGCAAAGCCGATGCCGACATTGCCGCCCGATGGCGACAGGATCTGGCTGTTGATGCCGATCACATTGCCGCGCATGTCGAACATCGGGCCGCCGGAGTTGCCTTGGTTGATCGACGCATCGGTCTGGATGAATTTCTCGTAACCGCCACCGGTGTTGCGATGAACGGCAGAGATGATCCCGGCCGTCACCGTGCCGGACAGGGCGAAGGGATTGCCGATCGCGACCACCCAATCACCCACGCGCGCCTTCGTGCTGTCGCCGAACTTGACGAAGGGCAGGGGCTTTTTCGCGTCGATCTTCAGCACCGCCAGATCGGTCGCGGGATCGCGGCCCACCAGCTTGGCGGTATATTCTTCCTTGTTGGTCAGCGTCACCGTGATCGAATCGACGGTCGCGCCTTCCGCGCCCGCCGACACGACGTGATTGTTGGTGACGATATAGCCGTCAGCCGAAATCAGGAAGCCTGAACCCAGCGACTGGGCCTGCCGCGTCTGGGGCCGTCCGCCCGGTGCCTGGCCGAACAGGTCGCCAAAAGGCGTGCCGGCAAAGGGGTTCTGCACTGCCACCCGCTGCTTGGTGGAGATATTGACGACCGCCGGTTGCAGCTTCTCGACCATATCGGCCAGGCTCGCGGGCGCGCCCGCGGGGGCGGCGGCCTGCAATCCTTCATTCTGCGCGGTCTGCGCGCCGACATTGGGGGACGTGATGGCGATGGCGGTGCCGCCCAGCAACAGGGCACCGGTAATGGCATAAGCGTAACGCACTCGTGACGGTCCTCTCATGATCTTCAGGAAATGGAAGGCGGGACTCTCGATGGAGAGCCGGACATGCGCCGCCTTGCCTTAACCCTCATTGAATGATGCTGGTTCCGAAATGATCCGGCATGATGTGAAACGATATTCTCGCCCGGCATATCATCCTCCCCTGCAAGGTTCGGCAGAGGCACGTGACTCTGTCGAAGGGGACCGTCGGCGTAGCCGATGGTGGAGGGGTGTCACCCTCTCGATAGGGCGACACCCCTCCGTCTGGCCTGCGGCCAGCCACCTCCCCTTAAAGGGGAGGAAGTGGCCGCCTCCTGTCACTTACGTCCCTGAAACTGTTGCAGAAACTCGTTGTTCGGCGACAGGATGATGTTGGTCTGCCCGGTGCGATCGGGCGAGAAAGTGTAGCGATAGCTCTGCATCGCCCGATAGAAATCATAGAAGGACGGGTCCTTCCCGAAACTCTCGGCATAGATGCGCGCGGCGTTCGCATCCGCTTCGGCGCGGATGATCTGCGCCTGCTTCGCGCCCTGCGCACGGATCGTCAGCGCTTCCTGCTCACGCGCCGTCCGCATCCGGGTGAAGGCGCTTTCCAGCGGCGTGCCATCGGGCAGGTCGGCGCGCTTGATCCGCACATCGACAATCTCTGCCCCATATTGGCGCGCAACCCGGTCCAGCCCGGCCTCGATATTCTGCATCACCTGGCCCCGCTCCGGGCTGAGCAGCGCGGCAAAGGGCCGCTTGCCCAGTTCATTGCGCAGCGCCGACCCCAGGATCGGGCGTAGCGAATCGGCAACCCGTTCCTCATTGCCCGCGGCAATATACATGCGTAGCGGATCGACGATGCGATAACGGGCGAAGGCATCGACCTGCAACCGCAACTGGTCGGTCGACAGCACCTGCTGGCGCTCCATCTCGACCGACAGCACGCGCTTGTCGATCCAAACGATCTGGTCGATGAACGGCCAGCGCAGGATGATGCCAGCGCCGGTATTGCCGAACGTCTCATTCTGGCGATAGCGGTTGATGATCGCCTTGGGATCACCAAAGCGCACGATCACGCCCTGCCGGGTTTCCGGTACGATCGTCACCGTGCTGCCGACCAGGATCAGCAGGAACAGCGCAATCAGCGCAAGCGCAACGGGTTGGCGCAATATGGCTGGCATCACTGGCCTCCCGTGCTGGCGGCCGCGCCGGCGGCGGGGGTCGCCTGCGCCCGGCGCTTGATTTCAGGCAGCGGCAGATAGGGCGTCACATTGCCGCCTTCGACGATGGTCTTGTCGACGTTCGACAACACGCCCTCCATGGTTTCATAATACATGCGGCGGCGGGTCACGTCGGGCGACAGGCGATATTGTTCATAGACCTTGTCGAACGACGCGGCCTCGCCCTGCGCCTTGGCGGTCACCTGCTGCGCGGCGGCGCGCGCTTCGTTCAGATAGGTTTGCGCGGTCTGCTGCGCCGCGGACACTGCCTTGAACGCATCATTGACCGCGCTTGGCGGATCGGCCTGCTTGATCGCGACACCCTGGATACGGATGCCCGAACGATAGCCGTCGAGTATCTCCTGCATCCGCTGCTCGACCTGCTGCTCGATCGCGGTGCGCCCCGCGCCCAGCGCATCGTCCAGGCTGACGCTCGCCAGCACGGATCGCATCGCACTTTCGGCAACCTCACGCACGGCGGCGTCGGGATCGGACAGCTGGAACAGATAGAGTTCCGGGTTACGAATATTCCAGCGCACCGAATAGGCCAGGTCGATGATATTCTGGTCGCCGGTCAGCACCAGATTTTCGCTCTCCGCGTTCGTCGATCCGACGTCGATCGTGCGGATTTCCTCCACATCGACGATGGACACCGTCTCGAACGGCGCGGGCATGGTCAGGCTGATGCCCGGCGACAGGGTGCGGCTATATTTGCCCAGGAAGGTGACGACGCCGCGCTCTTGCGGGCCGACGCGGTGGAAACTGGTCAGCACCAGCCACAAGATGACCAGCAGCGCAATCGCCGCAGGCCACAGCGCCTTGCCATTGGCGCGCGGGGGCAGGCCGCCAAAGCTGCCACCGCCACCGCCCTGGCCAAAGCTCTCACGCCCCCGCCGCAGCAGCTCGTCTATTGCGGACGGGCCTTTCTGGCCGGTAGGCCGGTTGGGCTGGGTCCACGGGTTGCGCGGCCCGCCATCGCCGCCCGACCCTTTCCCGTCATTGCCATCCGGCCCGTCGCTTTTCCCGCCCCAAGGCCCTTGAGCCATGCTCATGATGCCGGGCATCCACCCGAAAATTCTTTTCATGGCTCTTCTATAGGAAGGCTTATCCACGAAAAACAGTGCCCATGGCCGCGATTATTTCCTACAGGGCGTCGCCATGACCGATATCGCCGATTTTACCGCCCGCCTGACCGCCCTGACCGATGGCCGCGCCAGCACCCCGCGCGTCAGGGACGGCGTCATGACCCTCGCGCTCGACGTGGGCGGGCTTGGCCCCGACCAGCGCGACGCGATCCTTGCCGCGATCCGCGAAGGCGGGCTGACCGTGCCGGGCGTCACCGATGTCCGCATCGCCCAAACATCCGAACGCCGCCCGCTGCGCATCATCGCGGTCGCGTCCGGCAAGGGCGGCGTCGGCAAATCTACCCTCTCGGCCAATCTCGCGGTCGCTCTCCACCGCCTTGGCCACAAGGTCGGGCTGGTCGACGCCGACATTTACGGTCCCTCCCAGGCGCGGCTGATGGGCAGCGAGGACCAGAAACCCCAGGCGCGGGAGAAGAAACTGATCCCTGTCACCGGCACGCTCGGCATCCCGATGCTGTCGATGGCGCATCTGGTCGAACCGGGCAAGGCGCTGGCATGGCGCGGGCCGATGGTCGGCAATGCCCTGTCGCAACTGATCGACGCCGACTGGGGTGAAACCGAATTGCTGATCGTGGACATGCCGCCCGGCACTGGCGACATCCAGCTGACCATGGTGCAGAAACATAAGCCAGCGGGCGCGGTCATCGTCTCGACCCCGCAGGATCTCGCGCTGATCGACGCGACCCGCGCGGTCAGCCTGTTCGGGCAGGTCGGCGTGCCGATGATCGGGCTGGTTGAAAATATGGCGGGCTATGCCTGCCCCCATTGCGGCGAAATCTCGGATCCGTTCGGGCAGGGCGGGGCGGAAACGGCGGCGGGCGAGATGGCGATGCCGTTCCTTGGCCGTGTGCCGCTCGCCATCGACATTCGCCGCCAGTCCGACGCGGGCGATCCCCCGGCCGCGGGCGAAGGCATCCACGCCGACGCCTTCCGCGCCATTGCGCAAAAGGTCGCGGACTGGCTCGCGCGCCCGGTTTGACTGTCCTACAGCGGGGCAGGCCGCTATGATGGTGCCGACATCGCGATAGGATCAGCGCCGCGCAACATTATGTCGCATTTACCGGGAAATATGCGAAGTTAAGCGACATTCTCCCGTCACCGGGAACGCCCCTGCCGCCTGCTTCGTCATAGCCGCAAAGGAGAGAACCCATGCCGCTGACCGCCCCGCAGGATATCGCCACCCTGCTCAACGAAACCCGTACCATCGCGCTGGTCGGCATATCCGACCGCCCCGACCGTGCCAGTTACCATGTGATGCAAGTCCTTCAGGACCATGGCTATCGCGTCCTGCCGGTCAACCCGCAGATAGCGGGCGAGCATGTCCATGGCGAATTTGTCTGGGGCCGCCTGTCCGACATCGGCGTTCCGATCGACATGGTCGACATCTTCCGCAACAGCGCGGCGGCTGGCGAGGTGGTGGACGAAGCCATCGCCGCCGGGGCCAAAGCGGTCTGGATGCAGCTGGGCGTCATCAACGAAGCCGCCGCCGCCCGCGCGGAAGCCGCTGGTCTCAAGGTCGTGATGGACCATTGCCCGGCGATCGAAATCCCCCGCCTTGGCCTGACGCCAATCGCCGCGGAATAACGCTTTCCAGCCAGCGCGCGCCTCTCTATCAGGCGGCTATGGCGCGCTTCCCGCGAAAGAAAACAGACCGGATCAAGGGCATCGACCGGCGCACGCTGCTGGTCGGCGGTGGCGCGGCGGCCGGGCTGCTCATTGCCTGGGGCACATGGCCGCGCCGCTACGCGCCCAACCTCAACGCCGCGCCCGGCGAAACCATCGTCAACGCCTTCCTCAAGATCGACCGTTCCGGCCAGATCATCGTCATCGTGCCGCAGACCGAAACCGGGCAGGGCGTCACCACCATATTGCCGCAGATCGTCGCCGATGAACTCGGCGCGGACTGGCGCACCGTCGCGGTGCAGAGCGCGCCGATCAGCCCGCTCTACGCCAACACATTACTGGCCCGCGACTGGCTGGCGAGTGACTGGACCCGGCTGCTGGGCGATGCGGGCGATTGGGCGCTCGGCCAATATGCCACCCGCAACGCGCTGATGCTGACTGGCGGTGGCACCTCTGTCCCGATGTTCCATGCTGCCTGTCGCGACGCCGGGGCAGCGGCGAGGGTCTTGTTATGCAAGGCGGCGGCCGCGAACTGGGACATCCCCTGGGAAAGCTGCGATATCCAGAATGGTCTCATCTCCGATGGCGGCGACCGGCGGACGAAGATTGGTGATGTGGTGGAGCAAGCGATCGGCTTCGACCTGCCTGCCATATTGCCGCTGCGGCAGGGTCAGGACGGGCGCCTGGCTGGACTGGACCTGCCCCGGCTCGACACCCCGTCCAAGATTGACGGCAGCCATAATTTTGCCGCCGACATCCGCCTGCCCGACATGGTTTATGCCTCGATCCGGCAGGGGCCGATCGGCGATGCAACCCTCGCCGGGCTGGACGAGCGGTCAGCGAGTGGCGTCACCGGCTTTCTCAAACTTATCCGGCAGGACCGTTGGCTGGCCGCCGTCGCCACCAACTGGTGGGCCGCGAACAAGGCGCTCGATCTCGCCGACCCCATTTTCACCCTGCGCGGCACCCCGGTCAGCAGCGCGACCATCGACGACGCACTGGAAGCCGCTTTCTCTGGCACATCAGGCCGTCGTCTCTATGCGCAGGGCGATCTGCTCCCGGTGTTTGAGGGCGCGACCATCCTGGCCAGCGAATATCAGGTCGACGCCGGGCTGCACCTCGCCCTTGAACCGCTCTGCGCGACCGCCCGCGTGACCGATGATGGCGCGGAAGTCTGGCTGGCGACGCAAGCGCCCGGCCTGGCCCGCGCCGCCGTCGCCGATGCGCTGGGCCTGCCGGAAAGCGCGGTCACCCTCTATCCGCTTCACGCCGGTGGCTCGTTCGGGCGCAAGATGGACTGGGACGTGGGCGTGCAGGCGGTGCTGATCGCCCGCGACATGGGCCGCCCGGTGCAACTGCTCTGGTCGCGGCTGGAGGATGTCATTCAGGACCGCCCCGCCGCGCCTGCCCATGCCCGCATGGCGGCAAAGCTCGGCCGCACCGGCGCGATCGAAGGCTGGCTGGCCAAGGTCGCTGCCCCCTGCGCCATGACGCAAACATGGGCGCGCATCGCCGACGGCGCACTGCCCCATCAGGCCGCCGCCGATACCGCTGACAAGGCAACCCGGCTCGCCGTGGCGGGCATGGTCCCGCCCTATGCCATTCCCAACTGGGCAGTGGATCATTACCCCGCCGATGTTGGCCTGGCCCTCGGCTTCACCCGTGGCAACGCCCATCTCCACGGCACCTTCTTCACCGAGAGCTTTGTCGATGAACTCGCCCATCTGGCGGGGATGGAGGCCATGTCCTTCCGCATCCAGATGCTCGGCGGCAATCCGCGCCTCGCCCATTGCCTCTCCACCGCTGCTGCCATGGGCGGCTGGCAGGGCGGGATAGCAGGCAGCGGGCAGGGGATCGCCGCCCATATGATGAACGGCGCTTATGGGGCCGTCATGGTCGAAGCGTCGATGCGCGGCAACCGGCTGAGCGTCGGCCGCATCATCGCCGCCGTCGATGTCGGGGATCAGGTCAATCCCGACATTGCCCGGCAACAGATAGAGGGCGGCCTGATCTATGGTCTCGCCACCGCCATGGGCGCATCGGTCCCCTATGAAGGCGGCCTGCCGACCCGCGCCATATTGGGCCGGATGAACCTGCCGCGTCTCGCCGACATCGGTGAAGTGACCGTGGAACTGATCCGCAGCACCGCGCCGCCCGCAGGCGTGACCGATCTCGCCGCGCCACTGGTGGCCCCGGCCATCGCCAACGCCCTGTACACATGGACAGGTCAGCGTTTGCGCAGCCTGCCGCTACTGGGGACCACATGACCCTGCCACCAGACCATCCCGCCATTCCCGCGCCCAGAGTCGGCGTCCTTCTCATCAACCTCGGCACGCCCGATGCGCCCGACGCCAAATCGGTGCGGCGCTATCTGGCGGAGTTTCTGTCCGACCGGCGCGTGGTGGAAATCCCGCCCTTGCTGTGGCAGCCGATCCTGCGCGGCATCATCCTCACCACCCGGCCCAAAAAATCCGCCCATGCCTACAGCCAAGTCTGGACCGACCGCGGCTCACCGCTCGCCTTCCACACGCGCGACACGGCCCATGCAATGCAGGCGGCGATGGGCGATGGCGTGACTGTCGACTGGGCGATGCGTTACGGCAACCCGTCGATCGCCTCGCGTCTAGCCGCAATGAAAGCGGCGGGTTGCGACCGTATCCTGCTCGCCCCGCTCTATCCGCAATATAGCGGTGCGACCACCGCAACCGCCAATGACGCCGCCTTTGCGGCGCTGAAAGCGATGCGCTGGCAGCCCGCCATCCGGACCCTGCCGCCCTATCATGACGATCCGGCCTATATCGCGGCGCTCAAAGTCTCGATCGAGGCGAGCATCGCGACGCTCGACTTCACCCCCGACGCCCTGCTCGCCAGTTTTCACGGCATGCCCGACCGCACCCTGCATCTGGGTGATCCCTATCATTGCCAGTCGGTCAAGACGGTGCGGCTGCTGCGCGATGCGCTATCCCTGCCAGTGCATATGAGCTTCCAGTCGCGTTTCGGCCGGGCCAAATGGCTGGAGCCGGAAACCGAGGCGACACTCGCCAAACTGGTACAGCAAGGAGTCCGAAACATTGCCGTGGCAACGCCCGGATTCTCGGCCGATTGCCTGGAGACACTAGAGGAAATTGCCCTGCGTGCGAAAGAGGTTTTTTTATCCAAAGGGGGTGAAAATTTTGCCTATTTACCCTGTCTAAACGCCTCGTCGGCGGCTATCACTCTGTACCAGAGGCTGTTGGGCCGCGAGCTTTCGGGCTGGATCAACCAGCCCGGTTAGTCAGGGAAGGATGCGCATATGTCGAGAGTAGCGATCGTGACGGGCGGGACACGCGGCATTGGCGAGGCGATCAGCCTGGCGTTGCGCGATATGGGTTATACCGTTGCGGCCAATTATGGCGGCAATGACGCCAAGGCGCAGGCCTTTACCGAAGCCACCGGTATCGCAGCTTTCAAATGGGACGTCGGCGATCATCAGGCTTGCCTTGATGGCTGCGCAGCGGTCGCCGATGCGCTTGGTCCGGTCGATATCGTCGTCAACAATGCCGGCATCACCCGCGACGGCGTGCTGGCCAAGATGAGCTTTGACGATTGGAATGAAGTCATGCGCATCAATCTGGGCGGCTGCTTCAACATGGCCAAGGCGACCTTTGGCGGGATGCGCGAACGCGGCTGGGGCCGGATCGTCAATATCGGTTCGATCAACGGGCAGGCGGGTCAATATGGCCAGGTCAATTATGCCGCCGCCAAATCGGGCATCCACGGCTTTACCAAGGCGCTGGCGCAGGAAGGGGCCAAGGTCGGCGTGACCGTCAACGCCATCGCGCCCGGCTATGTCGACACCGACATGGTCGCCGCTGTCCCCGCGCCGGTCCTCGAAAAGATCGTCGCCAAAATCCCGGTCGGCCGTCTGGGGCAGGCGCATGAAATCGCGCGCGGCGTCGCCTTCTTCTGCAGCGAGGATGGCGGCTTCGTGACAGGCAGCACGCTGTCGATCAACGGCGGCCAGCATATGTATTGATGATGAGCGGCGACGCCATGGACGGGCCGGATGGCCCCTTGGCGTCGCCCTTCGCCCCGCCGGTCAAGCGCAGCGTGACCATTGCGGGGCACCAGACCGCGATCAGCCTGGAACCGATATTCTGGGACGCACTGCGCGATCACGCCCAGCGTGAATCGCTGCCGCTCAACGCCCTCATCGCCCGCATCGATCTTGCCCGCATGGGCGCATCTGATCCCCCCAATCTGGCGAGCGCCATCCGCTGCTGGCTCTTTGCCCGCGCGATTTGCGACAAAGATAATAATTATTCGCAATAGCGTTGACTCTGAGAAAGGTTCGCAATAGCAGCTTCCCCAACATCAAAGGGGATTTGCTAAACATGTCCAACTCACTGTCGCGTTCGTCTTTTCTTGCCCTCGGCTGCGTCGGCGCCATGGCCTTTGCGACCGGCGCCCATGCGCAGGAAGCGCCCGCGCCCAAGCTGGGCGGCATGACCGTCACCGACACCGCGATCGACGAGTCCGAGGTCAAGGTCGAGAAGGCGGAATCGCCCAAATATGTGCGCCCGCTGCTCGATACGCCCCAAACGATCACGGTGATCGGTAACCAGACCATCCGCAAACAGAATCTGCTGACGCTGCGCGACGTGCTGTCCACCATTCCGGGCATCACCTTTGGCGCGGGCGAAGGCGGCGGAGGCTATGGCGACAGCATCAACCTGCGCGGCCAGAGCGCCAATACTGACATCAGCATCGACGGCGTCCGCGACAGCGCGCAATATAGCCGCACCGACCCCTTCAACGTCGAACAGATCGAAGTGACCAACGGCGCCAATTCCGTGTTCGGTGGCTCCGGCTCGATCGGTGGCAATATCAACATCGTGACCAAGCGGCCCAAGGCCGATGACGAAACGCTGGTCCAGGCGGGCGTCGGCACGTCCGATTATTATCGCGCGACCATCGACAGCAATGTCCGCGTCTCGGACTTCGTCGCCGTACGCCTCAACGCCATGTATCATGAAAATGACGTTCCGGCCCGCGATGTCGACCGTTATGAGCGCTGGGGCGTTGCGCCGTCGGTCAAGTTCGGCGTCGATGGTCCGACCTCGCTGACGCTGCTGTTCACGCATCAGGAGGACAAGAATACGCCGCTCTATGGCGTGCCCTATTACAAGAATGCCCTCTATGACGGCCCGCTGCCAGGCGCGCCCTATAGCGGCTATTATGGCTATAAGAATCTGGATCGTCAGGATCAGACGATCGACCAGGCCACCGCCATTTTCGACCATCGCTTCAGCGACCTGCTCGCCGTCCGCAACCTGTCGCGCTGGCAGCGGGTGGAACAGAAGCTGATCGTCAACCCGCCACAGGGCAGCTTCTGCCTCGCCAATGGCCAGACCCCGACTGGCCTGGCCTGTGCTGCCGGACAGGTGCCCGGAACCTATTATCCCAGCGGCCCGCGCGGCGGCTACCGCGATTCCGTCAACGACACGCTGTATAACCAACTCGACCTGACCTTCAATTTCCCCGGCGGCCATACGCTGGTGCTTGGCACGTCGATGTTGCAGGAAGATTATGCGCTGGATAACGGCAATGTCCTGCGCAATGCGGGCGGCGCGCTGCCCAATCCGGTGCTCGACCCGATCAGCATCAGCAACCCCAATGCCATCTACACCGGCCCTGTCAACGCGATCCGCACTGGCCATCAGGATGGCGACCTGTTCAACGTCGCGGCCTACGCCTTTGCAGCGGTCAAGATCGTCGATCAGCTCGAAATCAACGGTGGCGTCCGCTACGAACATAACCGCGCCCGCTTCCGCACCGACACGATCGCAACCCCCGCGACCGGCGGTGCCTACACGGCAGGCGCATCGCAGAATGCGACCGACAATCTGTTCTCCTACCGCATCGGTCTGGTCTACAAGCCAGCGGAAAATGCCAGCCTCTATATTGCTTATGGCAACAGCAAGAACCCGACTGCCACGACCGTCCGCGCAGGGTGCGGGCTGGCAACGGCGGCCAACCTGTTCAACGACCCATGCGAAGCGAAGCCCGAACAGGCCGTCAATTACGAGATTGGTGGCAAGATCGACCTGTTCGACGCGAAGCTGCAACTGACCGCCGCCCTGTTCCGCAACGAGCGGACCAATTATCGCGTCGCCAGCAATGATCCCCTGATCGGCAATCTGCCGGTGAATGACGGTCGCAATCGCGTGGACGGCTTTACGCTGGGTGCGTCGGGCAACATTACCGATGCCTGGACGGTCTTTGCCAACTACACCTATCTGGATACGAAGGTGATCCAGAGCATTTCGGACTTCCAGAAGGCAGCGGGCGTAGTCGATACCCAGGCGGGTAATCCGATGACGAACAATCCGAAACATTCAGGCAGCCTGTTCACCACCTATACGCTCCCGTTCGGCCTCGAACTGGGTTATGGCCTGACCTATCAGGGCAGTTGGTATCTGAGCAACATTACCGGCGCACCAATGTACAAGACCGACGATTATCTGGTCCACCGGGCGATGCTGTCCTACCCGATCACGGAAAAGTTCAGTGCGCAGCTGAACGTCCAGAACTTCACCAACGAAAAATATTACAGCAGCGTCCGCAACAATGGCTGGGCCAACCCCGGCGAGGGTCGCTCCTGGGTGCTGACCCTGGGCTACAAGCTGTAATACTCCAACCCTGTTCTCCCGGCATCAGTCCCTTGCCGGGGGTAGCGGACGGGCGGCGATACACTCCATCCTCCTCGGGTCGCTGCCCGTCCCACCCCTAAGTAAATAACGCAATTGATTCGCATTATGGTTCGCGTTACGAGGCGAGGATCGGGTTCAAGGGAAGAAAGGCGTTGCCATGCTCCATGCTGCAAGTCGGCCAATCGACGATTTCCTGCCCGACCTGACGCATGATATTGTCCGTAAACCTGTTGCCGACGTCGCCAAGCCGCACCCGCAACCGCCTGCACCCGACCGTTATGGTGCACGATCACGCCCCAACATCCCGGTCATCGCGGCGATCCTGGTCCTGCATATCCTGTTGATCGGCGCGCTGATCGAGCTTCGCACCCATGTTCAGCGTGTTCAGGAGACCAAGCTCACGGTCGTCAACCTTTCGCCACCACCGCCACCGCCCTCCGCAGACACGCCGCCGCCGCCACCCTCAACACCCGAAATCGTCGCGCCCCCGCCGATCGTCCAGACGCCGGTGCAGCCCGTCCAGACCGTGCAGACGACGCCCGATCCGGTGCCGGTGCCGACCCCGCAACGCACTGTCTTGGTGACGCCGACCCCGTCACCTGCTGCTGTGTCGCCAGCTCCGCCCAGTCTGATCCAGGGCGGCGATCTCAGCGCGCAGATGATCGCGGGCAAGCCGCCACGCTACCCCATCGAAAGCCGTCGCAAGCGGGAACAGGGCACGGTCGTGCTGACGCTGACGCTGGGCGTGGATGGCGCGGTCGACAGTATCGCCGTGTCGCAGAGCAGCGGCTTTGCCCGGCTGGACGAAGCGGCGCGCGACGCGGTGCGGAAATGGCGCTGGTCCCCGGTCATCCGCAATGGTCAGCCGATGCGGGTCCGGGGCGTGGTCGAAATCCCCTTCGTCCTGCGCAGCGACGCGGCCTGAGATAAAGCGAACTTCATGCTGATTGCCATTCCTGACCTGATCGACGCTGCCAGCGTGGCCGCGATCCGCGCGCTGATTGACGGCGCGGAATGGGTGGACGGCAACGTCACCTCCGGCCCGCAATCTGCCTTGGCCAAACGCAACCTGCAATTGCCGGAGGAGGCTCCCGCCGCCAAACAGGCCGGGCAGATGATATTGGACGCACTCGGCCAGTCGCCCCTGTTCATCGCCGCCGCACTGCCGCTCAAGGTCTTTCCGCCGCTGTTCAACAGCTATGCGGGCGGTCAGGCATTCGGCGTCCATGTCGATAATGCCGTGCGAATTCAGGCCGGGACGGGATTTCGCGTTCGGTCCGACCTGTCGATCACCGTCTTTCTGGAAGAGCCGGACGCCTATGATGGCGGCGAATTGACGATCGAAACCAATTTCGGGGTGCAGAGCGTCAAGCTGCCCGCGGGCCATGCGGTCCTCTACCCGTCATCGTCCCTCCACCGTGTCGAACCGGTGACGCGCGGGCGGCGGGTCGCGAGTTTCTTCTGGCTCCAGTCGATGATCCGCGACGATGCCGCCCGGCAGATATTGTTCGACCTTGATCGAAGCGTGCAGGAATTGGGCGGAACGCTGGGGCAGGACCATGGCGAAGTCATCCGCCTGACCGGAATCTATCATAATCTGCTGCGCCGCTGGGCCGAAAGCTGACGCCTAATTGCCGTCCGCGTCGACGATGAACACCATGGGCTTGCCGCGCGACGATGGTTCCCATCCTGCCAGCAAGGCCGCGCGAATGCCGCGTGCGATGATCGCATCGTTGATCTGGAGGCGCCCGCGCTGCAACCCTTTGAGCAGCCGCTTGGGCGGCGGAAATTCCAGCACCGCGCCGCGCTGGCTATCCTGTTGGGACAGGGCGACGGTCATGCCCTTCCAACCGTCCACATCGCTCCATTGCGGTTCGCTCCGCAATTCCCATTCATAATTGTCCCCATCGACGGAGACGGTCCCGGCCAGATTGTGCATGGGGCTCGCATAGCAGCCTTATGCCCGCACGCCACCCCTTCATTCCAGCATCGCGGCCAGCGCCGGGGTCATATATTCCTGCGCGCCGCCTGGGGTCCGCAGCACCAGTCGGGCGGGCAGGGCGTGGCGGGTGGCCAGCGCCATGCCCCGATCTGGTCCCAGCACGGTAATCGCGGTGGCCCAGGCGTCGGCCAGCATGGCGCTGTCGTGCAGCACGGTGACGGACGCGACACCCGGCGCGATCGGCGCGCCACGCGCTGGATCTATGCTGTGCGATAGCCTTGCTTCGCCATCCATGCGGTAGCGGCGATAGTCGCCCGATGTCGCGACCGAGAGGCCGCACAGGGCGATGCGCAGGACGGGGATGGCAAGGCCCGGAGGTGGCTCGACATCGACCCACCATGGCTGCATGTCGGGCTTCACGCCTTCGCCGTGCAATTCGCCGCCGATTTCGACCAGGAAGTTGGTAACGCCCAGCGCGCGTAGCGCTGCCGCAATGGCATCGACCGCAAACCCCTTGGCAATGCCTGAAAAATCAAGCGCGACATCAGCGAGGCGGCGCGCTTTGTCCCCCTCCAGCGCGATCGCCTGCCATGGCGGGCTGCGAAGCGATGGCGCAGGGTGGGGCAGGCTGGCGGGACCAAAACCCCATTGATCAACCAGATGACCGATGGCGGGATCGAACGCACCGCCCGACAGGCGGGCCATGTCCAACCCCGCATGCAAAACCGTCAGCATGTCCAGCGGAAGGATCATCCATTCCCCGACAGGCGCGCGGTTGAATCGGCTGATGGCGGAATCGGCTTCCCAGTTGCTCATCTGGGCGATGATGCGGGCCAGCACATTCTCGATCACCGTAGCGCAACCGGCGGGCGGATCGACCAGTGTAGCGGACCAACTGGTCCCCATGGTCGGCCCGCCCAGCGTCACGATACGACCCGCCCGCACACGCCCGGCGAACGAGCCGGGCGACAGGTCGGGCGGGATTGCGATGCGGATCGCGATGGTCAGGGGGCCAGGACTTCCAGCGTGCTGACATAAGAGGCGCGGCGCGGCGGCGGGCCAGCCGGACGGGCGGGACGGGGCGCGGGGGCTGCGCCTGGCGCACCTGCACCAGGACCACCGGGGCCGCCGCCTTCGCCGCCCTCACGACCGCCGCCGACACTGGCGTTCAGCCAGTACATGCCCGGCTGTGGCCAGGTGATGGCGACCTTGCCGTCCTGGTCCGCGACAAGGTCCATCTGGCCCAGCGCATCGCGATAGCGGATACCGCCGGGGATGACGGTAACCTTCAGGCCGGACGCAGGCTTGCCGTCCAGCAGGAACTGAAAGCTCGCGGTCTCGCCCGACACCAGATCATTGGGGTGGGTCACCGGGACCAGCTCGATACCCGATCCGGTCGGCTTGAACAGGCCGGTGCTGGGCGCGCCCAGCGTCACGAAAATCTCGTTGCGGTTGGAGGCTTCCGCCACCTGCACGTCGGTTGCGCCCGCCGGAATGACGCTGGCCAGCTTGTCCTTGGTCGTGCCGCGCGGCAGCCGTTCCTGCTTGCCGTTCAGCATATAGCTGCCCATCACCATCGTCGTCGCACTGCCGATGCGATAGGTGCCCGGCTGGGTCAGATGCACGTCGAAGGTTGAGCGATATTTCCCGGTGGCGGCATTTTCGATCTTGCCCGCGCTGCCGTCCGGCTGGGTCACGACGATGCCGTCCGTCCGCATCGGCACATGCTCGAAATAGAAAAGGTCATTGGACACGGCAGCGTCGACCGTGATCCAGCTTTCATTACCCGACAGGGTGGTGGAGGATGGCATCATCCACTGGCGGTGCGCCTGCGCGGTGGCGGGCAGCATCAGGGCGGCCAACGCGCCCGCGATCATCAGTCTGGCTTTCATCATCCTATCCCCTTATTTGCTGAAATTCAGGGCGACGGCGCCCAATTCTGCACTGCCCTGCGCCTTGACGCTCGCGCCGGGCTTGGGCGGCCAGGCGAAGGGCAGGCGGACGACTTCGCGGCCACCGACTTCACGCGCGGCCTCCACGATCAACGTGTAATTGCCGGGGCTGAGTGTACCGAGCGGACCCTTGCCAGCCACGAATGCGATCTTGTTGTCACCCGGCGCGCGGGTTGCGCCAGTCACCCCATCAGCCGGAAAGCGCATCGTCCGCCCCGACGCGCGCCACCATTGCCGCACGTCACGCAGCCATTTGGTGCCTTCGCCCTTCTTCATGTCATAATCGTACCAGACCGACAGGGTACGCGGGGTCGCCCCCTCCTTTTCGACCCAGATGGCGACATAGGGACGGTGATATTCCGCAACTGACAGGCGCGGAATGCCGATCGACAGGTTCAGCGTCTGCGCTGTGACAGGTGCCGCAATTGTCCCCAGCGCGGCGGTGCCGGTCAGCAGCAGGCGATGGCTGATTTGCATGAAAATTCCCCCTTAATGGATGAAGATGATGGCCAGCACCGCTGGCAGGGCCATGCCGATGGCAACCAGTGGCCAGGTGCTGGGACGCTTCTTGGCGTGCAGCTGGAGCAGCAGCAGGCCAGTCAGCGCGAACAGGAAACAGGCGACCGAGAAAATGTCGATAAACCACTTCCACACCGTGCCGGTATTGCGGCCCTTGTGCAGATCATTGAGGTAGCTGACCCACCCCCTGCTGGTCGCCTCGCTCGTCACTGCGCCGTCGTTCCGATCGATCGAGACCCAGCCGTCGCCGCCGGGGCGGGGCAGGGCCAGGTAGATTTCGTCAGCGGACCATTCCGCTTCGCCCGTCCCGCGCTGGCCAATCGCCTTTTCGACCCAGGCCGCGACCGGCGCGGGTAGCGGCTTTTTCGCGTCGGGCGCATCGTCCTGCGCAACCAGTTGGCGCAGGTCAGCAGGCAGGGTCGCGCTCTTTTCGATCGTCTGCGGCGATCCTTCGACATCGGCAGCATGATTGAGCGTGATGCCGGTAAAGGCGAACAGCAGCAGACCGATCAGGCTGACCGCAGAACTGATCCAGTGCCAGCTATGCAGCTGCTTGAGCCAGAAGGATTTGGCGCTCTTTTTCTTTTGCTGCTGAATGCGGGCGGTACCGTGCATCGGAAGGGGGACTGATCCTGCGAGAAATGGTGCCGACCGCATACCGCGAACGATTCGCAATTGCAAACGAGTCGCAGGAAGAAATTTGTATCAAAATGTATAGGGCGGCAAAGGGCCGGTCAGTTGTCGCCGTTCGGCTCCGCCAGCGCGATGTCCATGTCCGCCAGCGCCAGCCGCAGCAGCTCCGCCATAGTCGCCCGCGCTGCTGCCGTGTCGCGCGCGGCAATTGCCTGAAATACGGCGCGATGGTCGGGCAGGGGATCTCGCGGGAGCAGCTTTTTGCGATGCTTGAAGGTCGTGGTCCAACTGACGGCTGCACCGACGGAACTGGCCAGCGCCTCCAGCGCGTCGTTGCGGGTCGCAGCCAGGATCATATTGTGGAAGCGCTGGTCGGCGGCGCGGCCTTCGGGGGTGGAAAGGCCATAGCGCCCCATTTCGGCGAGCGCTGCCTCCATCACCGCCAGTTGATCGTCGGTGCGGCGGCGCGCGGCGAACTCCGCTGCGGCTGGTTCGATTACCCCACGCAGCTCGAACAGGTCGCGGATGAAATTGGCGTCCGGCTCGCCTGCGAACATCCAGGCGAGCATTTCGGGGTCCAGCACGTTCCAGCGGTTGCGCGGCAACACGCGGGTGCCGGCCTTGGGGCGGCTTTCCAACATCCCCTTGGCGATCAGGATACGCACAGCCTCGCGATAGGCGGTGCGTGATACGCCCAGGCGGTCGGACGCCTCAATCTCGCCCTCGAACAATTCGCCGGGCTGGTGACGGCCGGTCAGGATAGCGGTGCCCAGATCGCGCGCGATCGTCTGGTGGATGCGCAGCCCGCTCTCTTCCGACCCGACCTTGCGCCCGCTAGCCACTATTTCCGCTCCCGTTTCAGTCCTCGAACATAGCCGTAGGGCAATGCCGCCCGCAAAGGAAGGCATCCGCTACCAGTCGCAGCGGCGCGGTATCGGCGTCGATCGCGCGGTCCGCAACCAGATCGACGAAGCGGCGATACATGGCCGGATATTCCTCGTCCGGCGCTTTGAGTTGTACTTCGCCGTCGAGGCGCAATGTGTTGCCGCCTTCGGACAAAAGCAGCCCGCCATTGTCGGTATCGACGGCAATGTCCCATGTCTGCGGTCCCGTCTGCCGCCAGTCGAACACGGTGTCGATCGGCGCACCCGACGCCGTCGCCATGGTTAGCGTCGCGCCGATGGGCGCGTCCTTGTTGGACGGCACTTCCAGATTGGCCGACAGGACGGTGACGGGTTCGGCCACGATTTCGGTCAGGATCGAGAGCGCATTGATGCCCGGATCGAACACGCCGAAACCACCCGCTTCCCAGATCCAGGGCTGGCCGGGATGCCAGTGGCGTACATCCTCGCGCCACTGGATCGAGATTCGCTCGATCCTGCGCTGCGCAATCCACGCCTTGGCCTGCGCGACGGCGGCGGCATAGCGGCTGTGCCAGCTGGCATAGAGGGTGACATTCTGCTCTTTTGCCAGCGCGATCAGTGCCTCGACTTCAGATACGGTCGCGCCCGGCGGCTTTTCTAGAAACACATGCTTGCCTGCCAGCAGCGCCTGCCGCGCCGCATGATAGCGGGCCTGGGGTGGCTGGCACAGGATGACGGCATCCAGGTCGGCTTCGCCCGCCAGCATCGCGCCGAGGTCGGGGTAATTATTCACCCCTTCCCCCTGCGCATTGCGGCTGGCGACGGCGATCAGGTCGATGCCGTCCGTCTTGAGGATCGCGGGCAGGTGCTGGTCGCGCGCGATCTTGCCCAGCCCTACCAGACCTGCCCGGATGTTCATGCTGTGACCACCAGCTTGCCGTCGATCCGGCGATTAAGGCCCAACGGGTTGGATGCCTGCAACGCAGCGGGCAGCAGCGCGTCAGGCACATCCTGATAGCAGACGGGGCGCAGGAAGCGCATCATCGCCAATGTACCGACCGAGGTGGAGCGGCCATCGGCGGTCGAGGGGAAGGGACCGCCATGGACCATGGCATGGGTCACTTCAACGCCGGTGGGCCAGCCATTGGTCAGGATGCGGCCAACCTTGCGCGACAGCACCGGCAGCAGCCTGGCGGCGTCTGCGCTGTCGGCGTCGGTCAGTTGCAGCGTCGCGGTCAACTGGCCTTCCAGGCCCGCGATGGTCGCGATGACTTCCTCGATGCTGCTGCACCGGATCAGGACCGACGATGATCCGAACACTTCCTCCGCCAGCAGCGGATTGGCACCAAAGGTCGCCGAATCGGTCGCGAAGAAGGCGGCCTTACCCCGATTGCAGCCTTCCGCTTCCGTGCCGCGCGCGATGGTGGTGACGCCGTCTGCGCCCTCCAGAGCGGCGACGCCCTTTTCATAGGCTTCGTGAATGCCGGGCGTCAGCATGACCTGCGGCGCTGCGCCGGACATGGCTTCCGCCGCCGCCGCAACGAAGGTGTCGAGATCCGGCCGGTCGAGCGCGATGACCAGACCGGGGTTGGTGCAGAACTGGCCAGAACCCATCGTCAGCGAACCGACGAAGGCGGTGCCCATCGCGGCGGCACGGTCGGCCAGCGCGCCGGGCAGCAGGACGACCGGGTTGATCGACGACATTTCGGCATAGACCGGGATCGGTTCGGCCCGGTCGGCCGCGATCTTCATCAGCGCGACGCCGCCGCCGCGCGATCCGGTGAAGCCCACCGCCTTGACGCGAGGATCGGCGACCAGCGCACCGCCCAGCGCCCGATTGGCGCCGGGCAGGTAGGAAAACACGCCTTCATGCAGGCCGCACGCCTTGACCGCCGCCTGGATGGCGCGGGCGACAAGTTCGCCGGTGCCGGGGTGGGCGCTATGGCCCTTGACGATGACGGGCGAACCGGCGGCGAAGGCCGACGCGGTGTCGCCACCCGCGACCGAGAAGGCGAGCGGGAAATTGGATGCGCCGAACACGGCGACCGGGCCGACCGAATGGTTGACGCGGCGCAGGTCTGCACGCGGCAACGGCGCACGATCGGGCATGGCCGGGTCGATGGTGGCGTCCAGCCAGTCACCGAGCCGCACATAGCTGGCGAACAGGCGCAACTGGCCCACGGTGCGGCCACGTTCGCCCTCCAGACGGGCGCGGGGCAGGCCGGATTCGGCCATCGCGGTTTCGATCAGCAGGTCGCCGATGGCGATGATGTTATCGGCAACGGTATCCAGGAAAGTGGCGCGGGCGTCGGGCGTCAGCGTCGAAAAACTGTCGAACGCCGCGTCGGCCAGGGCTGCGGCTTCGGCGACCTCGGCGGGCATGGCGCTGGAAAAGGCGACGCTGCCCTTTTCGCCGGTCGCCGGATGGATGGCGTAAAATGGATCGCCGCCTTGGCGCTCGTTTGCGCCGATGAGAATGGCTCCGTTGAACATGGACGTCTCCTGAAAATGACCGGACTGCTGGCTAGCCGATCGGGCGCAGACGCGCTGATCGTTTTCCGGCACAAGTGATGCAAAATCGGCAATGACGGGGGCCAACGAAGATGGTTCGCCACCCCCCGTCATTCAATGCGGGGCGTTAATGATTGTCGCGTGGCAGGCCCATGGTCTGGGCAATGCGCTGATATTTTTCCGCCCCTTCCAGGATCGCGCCGGTGTCCATCTGACCCACGACCGACCGCTGGATTTCCTGCCAGGGGGTTTGCGAGGCGGGATATTTATACCCGCCAGCCGCTGCCAGTGCGGTGCGGCGTGCTTCCAGTTCCTCGTCGGAAATCAGCACATTCACTGTCCCGGTATTGAGGTCCATGCGCACCCGGTCGCCGGTTTCCAGCAGCGCCAGTCCACCCATCGCCGCCGCTTCGGGCGAGGCATTCAGGATGGAGGGGCTGCCGCTCGTGCCCGACTGCCGACCATCGCCGATGCAGGGAAGGGCAGACACGCCTTCGGTGATCAGATAAGCGGGCGGACGCATGTTGACGACTTCGGCGGCACCGGGATAGCCGATCGGCCCCGCGCCGCGCATGAACAGCAAGGTCTGGTCGGTGATGCCGACCGAAGGATCGTCGATGCGGTGGTGATAATCCTCCGGCCCGTCGAACACGACCGCCGGGCCTTCAAAGGCGTTGGGATCATCGGGGTTGGACAGGTAGCGGTCGCGGAATTCGGCGCTGATGACGCTGGTTTTCATGACGGCGGCATCGAACAGATTGCCCGACAGCACCAGGAAGCCCGCATCCTCGACCAGCGGCTGGTCATAGGGACGAATGACCTTCTCATCCTCAATCTCCACGCCCCGGCAATTGTCGCCCATGGTCCTGCCATTGACGGTCATCGCGCCTTCATGGATCAAGCCCTGCGCGATCAACTGTGCGACCACGGCGGGGACGCCACCGGCGCGATAATAATCCTCGCCCAGATATTCGCCCGCTGGCTGGAGGTTGACCAGCAGCGGAATTTTGTGACCCACCGTCTCCCAATCCTTGAGCGGCAGGTCGACGCCGATATGGCGCGCGATCGCGGCCAGATGGATCGGCGCATTGGTCGAACCGCCGATGGCCGAATTGACCATGATGGCGTTGTGGAAAGCATCCCTGGTCAGAATGTCGGAGGGTTTCAGATCCTCATGCACCATCTCGACGATGCGCTTGCCGGTCAGATAGGCGACTTCCTGGCGATCGCGATAGGGGGCGGGGATCGCGGCGGAACCCGGCAGCATCATGCCGAGCGCTTCGGCCAGGCTGTTCATCGTCGACGCCGTACCCATCGTATTGCAATAGCCGGTCGAGGGGGCCGATGAAGCCACCAGCTTGATGAAGCCTTCATCGTCGATCTTGCCGGCGGCCAGCAACTGGCGCGCCTTCCACACGATGGTCCCCGAACCCGTGCGCTCACCCTTGTGCCATCCGTTCAGCATCGGGCCGACCGACAGGGCAATGGCGGGGATGTTGACGGTCGCCGCCGCCATCAGCAGCGCAGGCGTGGTCTTGTCGCAGCCGGTGGTCAGGATCACGCCGTCGAGCGGATAGCCATAAATCGCCTCGACCAACCCCAGATAGGCAAGGTTGCGGTCCAGCCCGGCCGTCGGCCGCTTGCCGGTCTCCTGAATCGGGTGGACCGGAAATTCCAGCGCGATGCCGCCCATTTCGCGGATTCCGTCACGCATTCGCTCCGCCAGCACCATATGATGGCGGTTGCAGGGCGACAGGTCGCTGCCGGTCTGGGCGATGCCGATGATCGGCTTGCCGCTGCGCAGCTCGTCCAGGCTCAGCCCGAAATTCAGATAGCGTTCCAGATAGAGCGCGGTCATGTCGATATTGTCTGGGTTGTCGAACCAGGCGCGGCTGCGCAGTTTGGGGGCGGGCTTGGACGAATCGCTCATTGGGGCATCCTGACGCTTGAAAGGCTATGGCACGTTGACGCGCTTGTCCTCCTGATATACTCAGACAAATAGAAATTCAAGAAGCTGTGTCGAGGAAGTGTGAGCGCTATCAATATTTTTCTGCACTGCCGCCACTGATGGTCGGCTATGCGGTCATCGGCGACTGGGGGACCAGCAATCTGCGCCTGTTCCGGATTGAGGACGGGCAGATTGTTGCGCGCCGCGACGGGCCGGGCATCGGTGCTGTAGGACAGGCAGCGGAAGCAGCTCTTGCCGATACGGTCGCACCCTGGTTGGCGGACGGGGTGCCACAGTCCATCACGCTGTGCGGCATGGTCGGCGCGCGCGATGGCTGGGTGGAGGCGCCCTATGCCGATTGTCCGGCTGACGCTGACGCCTGGCGCGCCGCCGCCGTGCGGTTCGACTGGCGTGGCGCACCCACAGCGATCATGGCGGGATTGGCCTGCACCGGCACGGACGGCATCCCCGATGTGATGCGTGGCGAGGAAGCGCAGATTTTCGGTGCCTGCGCGCTTGATCCGGCGCTGGCGCAGGGCCGCCGCCTGATCGTGCTGCCCGGCACCCACAGCAAATGGGCCTTGGTCGAGGATGGCCGGGTGCTGGCGTTCCGCACCGTGCCCACCGGCGAGATGTTCGCCTTGTTGCGGGAACGATCGACTCTGGGGCCCAAGGACGCGGTCGGCGATGCCGTAGAAGAAGCAGCAGGCTTTGCCGAAGGGCTGGCGCGGGCGGGCGACGGCGCTGTGCTGGCCGGGCTGTTTGCGGCGCGGGCGATGCGGTTGCGCGCCGGGCGATCGGCCGACTGGGCGCTGGGCTATTTGTCGGGGCTGCTGATCGGCGGCGAGATCATGGAGGCGCGCGCATTGTTGCAGGCAGACGATGGCGTGACGCTGATCGGCGACGCGCGGCTTGCGGATCGTTATGCCCGCGCGCTGGCGGCGCAGGGTGTTGTATCCCGGCGTCTGGATGGCGACGCCTGTGCGCTGGCCGGGCTGGGCTATGTTGGAGAAATGGCATGATGACGATGGACGAACTGCTGGCCGATGGCGCGCCGCCGATCGCCGCCATATTGCGCGGCATCCGCCCGGCCGAGGCGCTGGACGTCGCCGCCGCACTGGTCGATGCAGGCATCCGCATCCTGGAAGTCCCGTTCAATTCGCCCGACCCGCTGGCCAGCATCGGCGCGATGCAAAAGGCCTTTGGCGATCGCGCGATCATCGGCGGTGGCACGCTGCTGAGCGTCGAGGCGGTCGAGCAATTGCATGGCGTGGGCGGACGCATCATGGTGACCCCGAATACCAACCCCGCCGTCATCGCGCGCGGCGCGGAACTGGGTCTTGAACTGCTGCCCGGATTCATGACCCCCAGCGAAGCCTTTGCTGCGATCGCCGCTGGCGCGCGCCGGATCAAGCTGTTCCCCGCCGCCCGGCTTGGCCCGGCCTATGTGAAGGCGGTCAAGGACGTGCTGCCCAAATATGTCGGTGTCTGGGCCGTCGGCGGCACTGGCGCGGACACGATCGGTGAATGGCTCGCGGGTGGCTGCGAAGGGATTGGCGTGGGCGGCGCGCTCTACCGCCCCGGTGACGACGCGGCGCTGGTCGGCACGCGCGGGCGGGAACTGGTCACGGCCTGGAAAGCGACGCTTTGAAGGTTGGGACAATCTGTCCCTATCGCCCTGCTTGAAACGATGCGGGGTTGAGGGCATGGACCGGTCATGGCCAATCCCTTTCCCCGCCCGGTGGCGATCGCCCGCTGGTTGCTGTTTGTCGCCGCGCTGGTGTTCATCATGGTCGTGGTCGGCGGCATCACCCGCCTGACCGAATCGGGCCTGTCGATCACCCAGTGGAAGCCGATCACCGGCGCCATCCCGCCGCTGACGCATGACCAGTGGATGGAGGCGTTTCGGCTCTACCAGCAAATCCCCGAATATCAGCAGATCAACCGGGGCATGAGTCTGGCCGATTTCCAGTTCATCTTCTTCTGGGAATGGTTGCACCGGTTGCTGGGACGACTGATCGGTATGGCCTTCGCGCTGCCGCTGGCGTGGTTCGCGTGGAAAAGGGCGATCCCGGCGGGCTATGGCGGGCGGCTGGTCGCGCTGCTGGCACTGGGCGGATTGCAGGGGGCGATCGGCTGGTGGATGGTAAAATCCGGCCTGTCGCTGCGCACCGATGTCAGTCATTACCGGCTGGCGGTGCATCTGCTGACCGCGCTCTTCATCATCGGCGGGCTGGTCTGGACAGCGCTCGACCTGCTGGCCCTGTCCCGCAATGGCCGCGCGCACCCGGCACGATTGCGCCCACTGGCACTGGTCGCGCTGCTGGCGTTGTTCGTGCAACTGATGCTGGGTGCCTTCACCGCCGGGCTGGACGCGGGCTATGTGTCCAACACATGGCCGCTGATGAACGATCATCTGGTGCCCGAAGGGATTAGTTGGCTTGGTTCGCTATGGGCCACCGTGTCGAGCGACCCCTATCTGGTGCATTTCCTGCATCGCTGGTGGGCATGGGGTGCGGCGCTGGCGCTGATCCTGCTGGCGCGACAGGCCAAGCGCGCAGGGCAACGCGCGCCGTCGATCGCGATCAACGCGACGCTGGGGACGCAGATCATACTGGGCATCGCCACCGTGCTGAGCGGCATCGCCCTGCCGCTTGCCGTCCTGCATCAGGCGGTGGGCGCGCTGCTGGTGGCATCGGCGGCATGGGGTGCCCATGCCATTGGCGTGCGCCGCATATGAAGGGGATGCATGCGGCGGCGCTGTGTCTGGCGCTGCCGGTGCCGGGTATCGCCTATGCCGAAACCATCGCCATCCCTTTTGCGCCGCCGGTTGACCAGCGCCTTGCCTATCATATCGAGCAGCATCGCCCCGTCGAAGGCAAGGTCAGCCGGTTCAGCGCCACCCGCGACCTGCGGTTCGAGAAGGTGGCGGATGGCTATATTCTCCACGCCACGTTGCGCGCCATCGACAGCGATGCGCCTGCACCGGGCGCTGAACCCTATGCCGCCGCGCTGACGCCGCTGATCGGGGTGGAGCATGATTTCCGCATTGATGCGGCGGGGCAGATCGTGGCGCTCGACAATATGGATGCGGTCTGGAGTGCGGTGCAGGCCGGGCTGGCAAAGATGCTGACGGCATTTGCGCCGGACACGCCGCGGCACAAGGCGCTATTGTCGGTGCAGGCTTTGCTGTCGGGCCTGTCGCCTGACGGGCGGCTGGCGTTGCTGGCCGGGGAATTGCGGCCGCTCTTTCTGTTCGCGGGCGGCAAGGTGGAGGATGGCGCTGGCCGGGGCGTGCGGACGGTGGCGGGCGCGCCGCTGGGCCGTCCGGTCCCGGTTGAAGGCACGCTCCGTGTCACGGCGCAGTCCGATCTGGCGCTCGATCTGGATGAGCAGTTGGCCGGGCAGGGCATCGCAGTCGGCATCACCTATCGCCTGTCGCGGCGCACCGGGTTGATCGAAAATCAGCAGCGCAGTCTGGCGCTTGGAAGCCGTGCGGTGACGGAAAAGCGGGAGCTGACACCAGTCAATTAATGACGGGTATTATTTTACCCGTCAGCAAAGCCGCCGAATCTCTTGACTTGTGACCTGCCACCGGTCATTAGCGCCCCACTTCCGGGCGTCGGCAACGGCGTCCGGTTTCCTTTTTCATTCTGGAGAATTGGCACCATGAAGGCGCTGATGAAGACCACCAAGTCGGCCACGCCGGCGACGGTCGAAAAAAAATGGGTCCTGATCGACGCGGAAGGCCTTGTTGTTGGCCGTCTCGCTTCGACCGTGGCGAATATCCTGCGCGGCAAGCACAAGACCAGCTTCACACCCCATGTCGATTGTGGTGACAATGTCATCATCATCAACGCGGGCAAGGTGAAGTTCACCGGCAAGAAGCTGACCGACAAAGTCTATTACAAGCACACCGGTTATGCCGGCGGCATCAAGGAAACCACGCCTGCCAAGATTTTGGAAGGTCGTTTCCCTGAGCGCGTGCTGGAAAAGGCGATCGAACGCATGATCCCGCGCGGCCCGCTGGGTCGCCAGCAGATGCGCAACCTGCGCGTGTTCGGCGGCGCCGAGCATCCTCATGAAGCCCAGAACCCGCAAGTGCTCGACTTCGCGTCGCGCAACCGCAAGAACAAGGTGGGTGCATAATGTCCGATAACCGCCAGTCCCTGTCCGATCTCGCACAGATCGCCGCCGAAGCCGCTGCGGCTCCGGTTGCCGCTCCTGCCGCTGCGCAGGCTCCTGCTGCTGAAGCTGACGTCGTTGCCGATGCGCCGATCGCGCCGCCGGTTTCGACCATGCCGCTGCGCCAGCAGGAAATCGACAATCTTGGCCGCGCCTATGCGACCGGCCGCCGCAAAGATGCCGTCGCCCGCGTCTGGGTGAAGCCCGGCACCGGCAAGATCACGGTCAATGGCCGCGATCAGGAAATCTACTTCGCCCGTCCCACCCTGCGTCTGGTGATCAACCAGCCGTTCGGCGTGACCGATCGCAATGGCCAGTATGACGTGATCTGCACCGTCAAGGGCGGCGGTCTGTCGGGTCAGGCCGGTGCGGTGAAGCATGGCATCGCCCAGGCGCTGACCAAGTACGAACCGGCGCTGCGCAGCGCGGTCAAGGCCGAAGGCTTCCTGACCCGCGACAGCCGCGTCGTCGAGCGTAAGAAGTATGGCAAGGCGAAGGCTCGCAAGAGCTTCCAGTTCTCGAAGCGCTAAGCTGGAATCTCCGCTTAAACGCTTGGAAATTAAGGAAAAAGGGGTCGGAAACGGCCCCTTTTTTTGTTTACACGTTCTTACACGTGACCCGCAGAACAGCGCTGCCACGGGTTAACGAATAACACGTTCTTAGCACGTGCAATTACACGTGTTCTGGTTTTGGTCGCGAAAATGAGCGAGCAGCTTACGGTTTAGTCATCTTTGCACGTGAGGATGGCTAAATGACGCAGACGCAGACGCAGAAAAAGCAACATCAGGAAGACACGATCAAGCTGCTTGACGGCGCAATCGTGCTTTACAAGCGCGGCGATCTCCAACGGAAAGCATCGTGGCAATGTCGTTTGGAACTTGGCGACGGCAAGCGCACGCGAAAAAGCCTGAAAACAGGCAATCAGGCTGTGGCAGAACGGCTTGCAATGGATCTCTATACGCAGCTTAAGGGGCGCGTAGCTGCTGATCTTCCCATTACATCAACATCGTTCAACGATTTTTGGGACAAGCAATGGCTGCCGTATGTTGAAAAGAACTTATCGTCGCATCGCTATAAACTGCATTTTGGAACTGGCGAACGTTACATAAAGACGTATTTTGCAAACTGTTCGCTGGACGCAATCAATGTGAACAAGGCTGAAAGCTACGTAGATTGGCGGCGCAATGAAGGCAAAACGCGACCATCCAAAAAAACGCTGATAATAGAACTTGGTTTAATCAGGCAGGCACTTGATCGTGCAGCAAGATGGAGCCTGATAAAACCAATCCCAAAAATTAAAATGCACGCGCTTGCGACAGACCCAAACAGAGAGCGGCGTTATGGCTTCACGGCAGATGAGTGGCAGAAGTTAACGCAGCATATGGAAGGCTGGTGTCGCGAGGGGCAACACAATCTGCACAAGCGGCAACGTCAAATCGTAAGATGCCTGATCTGGTTTTACAGGCTGACGGGTATGCGGCCTAATGAAGTGGCGCAGTGCAAATGGGAACACATTAGCTGGACGGAGGAAGGTCTGGCAAAAATTCAGGTCCAAAAAGAAACTAAGACTGGCGAGCGCCTTTGCATAAGCTTGCGAGGATTGGCAACAATTTTGGAGGAACTAAAATCGTTAAGGGCAGTAGAAAGCGATACGGACGAAGGCAGGCAATGGCTGTTTAAGCGCGGTTGGGATGCATCACATACAATACGAAAACTTCTTAAAGAATGCGGTTTGTTGAAAGGACCTGATGGAAATAATCGCACGGCTTATAGCTTGCGACATACACACATCACAGATCGTTTGGTGAACGGTGTTTCACACGCGGATATTGCACGCAACTGCGGAACGTCGATCGTACAAATTCAACGGCACTACGATCACGTTATTCCAGAGGAACGCATCGTAGAACTGACGAAGCATCGCGGATTGAGCGCAGATGAGGAAATTACAGCGGCGCATTGGCTTGGTCAGTTGGAAAAGCTGCTGAGCGACGAGGATTTAAAGGCATACAAAGCGCTGATCGCGAAAGCGGATGCACAAAAGAGGCGGGATGCTGCCTGAAATGCGCTGTCGCGCGGTCTGAGCGCTGGCAGCACGCTTTGGGGTAGTCAGGCAGGGCGGCAATGTTTCTGGCGCTGTCTGATGCTCAAAAAAATGCCCACCAATTTTAGGCGGGCATTTTTCGTGCAAGCTGGCAGCGAGTATCACGGCTTGGCAGCAGCTTTCTCTTTGCGCGAAGCGGCCATAGCTTGACCACGCTTCTTTGCGTTGGCGGCAAGTTCAGCAATCTGCGCGTCGAACTCTCCATTCAACACGGCTTCCTTGATCGCTGCATACACGCTTTCAAACTTGTCAGCGACAGCGACGAATTGCGTGTCGCTGTCAACGAGCGTGAGGGCGCGATTGCCATAGCGAACGCAGAAGCGAACTTCGCTACCTTTCTGAACGATGGCAGAACGCTTCTTGGTGCTCTCACCATTCTTGAACGCAGCAAGCGCAACGTCCATTCCGTTTGCGATGCGTTCAGCGGGTTTCATCTGCACAGCGACGGACTTGAATTCCACACTCTGAGCAGCAGGCTTGATAGCGGTCTTCCAATTCACAGCCACAGCATTTTCCTTTCCAATCTTTAGCACTAAGCGACGATCTATTTTCGTCGTTCATTCTGTCGATCAGAAACAGAAACGACCGCAGAAGAGCAGAAACGTGCATAGCTGCTGCGGCTTCAGATTGACTGTCTGCGTGTGATGCGTTCGACGAAAGCGGCAACAATGGAGGACGGACATGCGACAGGAATACAGGGACAGAACGGGAAAGCTGCATGGTTGGCGGGAGCAATCAGGCAGGAAGATTATGGGGCGCAATCATGCGGGCGCACTGGTGGGCTGGTATGATACGGTGGCGAACGAGACGAGGGATCACGCAGGTAGGCTTATTGGCAAGGGCGATATGCTTGCGACATTGATCGTCAGGTAACGCTGGATTTACGAAAGCGCAGGGCCATTTTCGCACTGGCCTGCAACGATTTTTGCAACTACGCTGCTCATCAAATTTACACAGGATGAGCAGCTTTTATGTCAGCTTTAGACCGTTTGTTGGCATCGTATCGTGATGTGGCGGTGACGGAACGGGAAAAGGGGACATACTTTGAACGCTTGGCGGTAGCGTATCTTCGTAATGACCCTGTGCAAATCCAACAGTTCAGCGAAGTGTGGCACTATGCGGATTGGGCAAAAGCGCACGGCGTAGATGGACGCGACACGGGCATTGATCTTGTCGCGAAGCTGCGTGACGAGGATGGCTTTGCTGCAATCCAGTGCAAATTCTATTCTCCAAAACACACGATACAGAAGAAGGACATAGACAGCTTTCTGTCTGCGTCTGCGAAACCACCATTTTTGCGGCGGGTGTTCATTGACACAACAGAGGTCAATTGGAGCGGCAACGCAGAGGACACGATACGCGATCAGCACATTCCAGTGGTGCGGGTTGGCTTGGACGCACTACGCGAAAGCGCGATTGACTGGAGCGCGTTTGAGGCGACGGCACAGGTCAAATTGCAGGCTAAGAAGGCGCTGCTGGATCATCAACGGCAAGCGCTGGAGGAAGTAGAGCGCGGATTTGCTGAGCATGATCGTGGCAAGCTGCTGATGGCTTGCGGCACGGGCAAAACGTTTACGGCGCTTAAGATCGCGGAGCATTATGCTGGCAAGGGCAAGCGTGTGCTATTTGTCGTCCCATCATTGGCTTTGATCGCGCAGACAGTGCGCGAGTGGACGAAGGACACGGATACGGAATTGCGGTCGTTTGCGGTGTGCAGCGACGCGCAGGTGGGCAAGCGGCGCAAGGACGCTGACGATGTTGCGGAGATTGAGGTCCACGAGCTGGAATTTCCAGCAACGACGCAACCAGCGAAACTGGCGCAGAAGGCGGGCAGCATAGATGCTGAACGGCTGACGGTCGTATTCAGCACATATCAGAGCATTCCAGTGCTTACGGCGGCGCATCAGCACGGCTTGCCACAGTTCGATCTTATCATCTGCGACGAGGCGCACAGGACGACGGGCGCGACGATAGACGGCGAAGAAGCGAGCAACTTCGTCAAAATCCACGATAATCAATATGTTCAGGGTGCGAAGCGGCTCTATATGACTGCTACGCCCAGAATTTTTGGCGACAGTGCCAGGGCAAAAGCAGCAGATGCATCCGTGTCACTTTGCGACATGGACGACGAAGCGATCTACGGCCCCACATTCTACACACGCGGCTTTAGCTGGGCGGTGGAGAATGGGCTGCTGACGGATTACAAGGTCGTCGTGCTGGCTATGGACGAAGCGATCGTCAGCAAGAGCGTTCAGAGCAGGCTTGCGGACGCAGGCAACGAGCTACAGCTTGACGACGCGACGAAGATTGTGGGCTGCTACAAGGCGCTGTTGAAACAGGGCGATGCTGACGGCTTTGGCGCTGACAGTCAGGCGATGCGGCGCGCAATTGCGTTTTGTAAGGACATTCGTTCCAGCAAACTGATTGCCCGTGAGTTTGGCGCGGTCGTGGACGAATTCAACGAGGCCAGCGCGAACGACGCTGACAGGGATAATGCTGTTCGTTGCGATGTTGAGCACGTTGACGGCACGTTCAACGCGAAAACACGCGGCGAATTGCTGCACTGGTTGAGCGATGACGTTGATGATCATCACTGCAAAATCCTGAGCAACGCACGTTGCTTGAGCGAGGGCGTGGACGTTCCAGCGCTTGATGCGATTATGTTTCTACATCCGCGAAAATCACAGATTGACGTGGTGCAGAGCGTTGGTCGTGTGATGCGACGGGCAGCAGGCAAGAAGCTTGGCTACGTCATTCTTCCTGTAGTTATTCCAGCAGACAAAACACCAGAAGAAGCGCTGAACGACAATGAGCGTTACAGGGTAGTATGGCAAATCCTGAACGCGCTTAGGGCGCACGATGATCGTTTTGATGCAACGATCAACAAGCTGGAATTGAGCAACGACGCAGGCGGCAGGATTGAGGTCATTGCCGTTGCGGAAAATCTTCCAGCACAGCGCAATGGCGAGAACAAGGGCATTGGCATTGGGCACGGCGGCGATGGCGAGGAACGCGAACGCGATGCACGGACGCGGCCAGAGGAGCAGCTAAACTTCATCCTTGATGAGTTTCCAGCGGCCATACGCGCAAAAATCGTGCAGAAATGCGGTTCACGGACATATTGGGAAACTTGGGCAAAGGACGTTGGCGATATTGCGAAAGCGCACATCGCACGCATCAAGGCGGTGCTGGAAACGGGCGACAACGAACGGGCTGTCTTTGAGGAATTTCTGGCTGAAATCCGCGACGATCTAAACGGCAGCGTTACGAGAGACGAGGCGATTGAGATGCTGGCACAGCATCTTGTCACAAAGCCAGTCTTTGACGCGCTGTTTGAGGGCTACGATTTTGCGGCGCATAATCCAGTTTCACAGGCAATGCAGAACGTGCTTGCTGTGCTGGAACCTCAGAACATTCAGAAGGAAGCGGCTTCGCTTGAAAGCTTTTACGACAGCGTGAAGCGCCGTGCGAGCGGCATTGATAACGCAGAAGGCAAGCAGAAGATTATCGTGGAACTCTACGATAAATTCTTCAAAACGGCGTTCCCTAAGCTCACTGAAAAGCTGGGCATCGTCTATACACCTGTTGAGGTGGTGGATTTCATCATTCATTCCGTAAACGACATTTTGCAGCAGGAGTTTGGGCAGACGCTGGGAAGCGAAGGCGTCCATATTCTCGATCCGTTTACAGGCACAGGGACGTTCATCACACGCTTGCTGCAAAGCGGGCTGATTTCAGCAGATGAGCTTGAACGCAAATACAGGCAGGAGATACACGCTAACGAAATCGTGCTGTTGGCCTATTATATTGCGGCGATAAACATTGAGGCGGTCTATCACACACTTTCAGGCAAATCATACGAACCGTTTGAAGGCATTTGTCTAACAGATACATTCAAGATGTATGAGAGCGACGATATGGTCGCGGCGCTGATGCAGGACAACAGCGCACGACGCACGCGACAGAAGGCGTTGGATATTCGCGTTATCATTGGCAATCCACCATATAATGTAAGCGACACGGGTGCGGATTATCCACATTTCAACAAGCGGATTGCGGACACATATGCACGCGAAACAATGGCGGCGAACAAGAACTCGCTATACGACAGCTATGAGGTGGTGCCGGTTTTCT
>NZ_CAVK010000032.1 GCF_000382885.1 Sphingobium indicum BiD32 | reverse complement strand
GGCGTAGTCGGTGATTTTGGAGAGCATTTGGTCAGGTGTTCCCCATTTGAGTTCCCATCCTTTGGCGCGACGGCTGTAGAACTGGAGGTCAAATTCCTCCATGTAGCCGATGCCGCCGTGAAGCTGGTGGGCGGTTATGGTTGCTTCGCGTCCGGCCCTGCTTGCCGAGGCTTTTGCCACGGCGGCATGGAAGCTGGCGGCGTGACCTTCGCTCAATCGCCAGACGGCTTCGTAGCTTGCCCAGCGGGCGCCTTCCAGCAGGATCGCCGTGTCGGCGCACTGGTGCTGCGCGGCCTGGAAGCTGCCGATCGGCTTGCCGAAGGCTTCGCGATAGCCGATGTAGTCGACGGTCATGTCGAGGGCCTTCTGGCCGAACCCGACCAGTTCGACCGATGCCAGCGCGCGCGCGGCATCGAGCACCCAGGCGACGCCTGGCCAGGCCTTGCCGGGCTGGCCCAGGACCCGGTCTTTCGCGACCGCGACGTTGTCGAAGACCACCTCGCACTGCTGGTCACCACCGATCACCTTGAGGTTATCGATGGTGACGCCGGGCGCATCGGCGGGGACGATGAACAGGCTGATGCCGTCGGTGACGTCAGCACCGCTCTGGCTGCGGGCGACGCAGATCAGTTCCTGGGCGGCGCTCGCATATTCGACGAACAGCTTTGTGCCGTTCAGGACATAGCCATCGCTCTGGGCGGTGGCTTCGAGCTGGATCCCTGCCGGCTCGTAGCTGCCTGACGGCTCGACCAGGGCCGTACTGACGATCAGTTCGCCCGCGGCAATCCCCGGCAAGAAGCGCGCCTTTTGTGCTTCGTCTCCTTCGCGCAGGATCAGCAGCCCCGAAAGCAAGGTGGAGACATATGGGCTCAACGCCGCTGCCTGGGCCAGTTCCTCGGCCAGTACGGCTACGTCGAGCAAGGATCCACCAAGGCCGCCGCACTGTTCCGGAAACGGCACGCCGAGCCAGCCGAGCTCCGCCATCTTTTTCCAGATTTCGGGAGAATATCCCTGCACACCGCCTTCGATCCGGCGCACCAAGCTTATCGGAAATTCGGCCGCGAGGAAATCGCGCGCCGTCTGCTTGAACATTTCCTGGGTTTCGTTCAGGCTCAGATCCACTCGTTCCTCCCAGTCAAATTACAATCGCCATTGCCCACGCTCACGCCTGGCCACTGGCCTCAAGGTACCGGGCGGGGCTCCCGATGAACCGTTGCCGGCAGGCCATGCTGCAGAAGTAATACCACTTGCCCTGGTAGAAGCGCTTCGTCCCGAAGCTGGGATCGGTCACGGAAGCCCCGCCAACGCCGAGCGTATCGCCCTGATCGACCTTCTGGTCGTCGACTTCCTTCCCGCACACCGGATCCTTCACCATCTTGTTCCTCCTTCGCTATCGAGACCGGGCGTTACCGGGACCTGGGCAGGCCAAGGCCGCGAGTTGCAATGATGTCGCGCTGGATTTCGCTGCCGCCGCCGCCAAACCGGGGTGGCGGAGTATTGCGGTAGCCAAGCTCGGCCTCGCCATCCAGCATCGCCCACTTCGAACCCTTCTGCAGCTGCCCGAACGGCCCCATCATCTGCGTGGCGAAGTTGGTCATTCGATAGTAGAACTCTGTCGACCACACCTTCGCCATCGAGGCGATCATCGTTGAGTTCTGGTCTTCCGAGACGAGCCATGCGCACTTGTTGCTCAGGTGTCGCAGCGTTTCGAGATCGACGATCAGTTCGGCGAGACGCAGCCGTACGGCAGGATCCTGCGCCAGCGGCTTGCCGAACAGTTCGGTCTCCCTGGCGAAGGCGATCATCGCGTCGAGATAGCGCTTGTAGGCGCCGTAGGAGCCCATGTTGATCCGTTCGAAGTCGAGGGCGAGGGTGTTGAGATACCAGCCCCGATTCTCCTCACCGATCAGACGTCGATGTGGAACGCGGACGTCGTCGAGGAACACCTCGGCTGTCAGATAGGACCCCATCGTATAAAGTGGCCGTACCGTGACACCTGGAGATTTCATGTCGACCATGAAGATCGAGATGCCCTGGTGCTTGGGCGCATCCGGATCGGTTCGCGCCAGACACCACATGAAGTCGGCCCGCTCAGCGCCGGTCGTGTAGATCTTCTGCCCGTTGATCACCCAGTCCTCGCCGTCGCGCACGGCCCTGGTCTCGAGCGCGGCAAGGTCGGATCCGCCCCGCGGCTCGGAATAGCCAGCGCAGGTTCGAATTTCCCGGCTGAGCAGCCCCTGGAGAAACTCGTCTTTCTGTTCTGGCGTGCCAAATTTGTCGATGACGGCCGACATGATCGTCACGCCGACGCGCGGCTCGAGCCCAACCTCCTGCAGCTCCTGGCGCATGATGTATTCGAATATCGGAGACTTTGCCTGTCCGCCCAGCGATTCCGGCCAGCAGATACGGAGCAGCCCGGCTTCGTCCAGCCGCTCCCGGAACACCTTCTGCGCGGCCCAGAGATCCTGGTCGTCCTCGCCGGCGCCCGCAACGTAGCTGATCCC
>NZ_CAVK010000033.1 GCF_000382885.1 Sphingobium indicum BiD32 | reverse complement strand
GGAGGGGTGTCACCCTCTCGATAGGTGGACACCCCTCCACCAGCTTCGCTGGTCCCCCTCCCCTTGCAGGGGAGGAACCCAAAATCTGAACCCTAGGAGAATAGACATGGCAACTTTGGCGGAAGCCCCCACCAATAAATTCCCCAAGATCACCGAGGAAGGCCTCGACGATCTGCGCAAGCGCATCGGCGTCAAGATCGAGAATACGATCGAGCCGTGGAATTATGAAGCGACCCGCGACGCGATCCGTCATTATGCCCATGGCATTGGCGACGATAACCCGCTGTGGTGCGACCCGGCCTACGCCGAAAAGACCAAATATGGCTCGGTCGTCGCGCTGCCCAGCTTCCTCTTCACCACCAGCCGCATCATTTCGGGCTATTGCGGCGGCCTGTCGGGCGTCCACGCCATGTGGGCGGGTGCCGACTGGACCTGGCACAAGCCGGTGCTGCGCAACGACACGATCCGCACCGAAGCCTATCTCAAGGATCTGGTCGAACATCAGACCAAATTTGCCGGACGTTCGTTCCAGCAGATCTACCATGTCGATTTCTTCAACCAGTCGGGCGACAAGGTGGCCGAAGGCGACAGCTGGGTATTCCGCACCGACCGCGACGAAGCGCGCGAACGCGGCACCAAATATACCGAAGCGCGTGGCCGCGTGGAGCAATATAGCGAAGAAGAACTGGCCGAATTCACCCGCCTGTATCAGGAGGAAGAAATTCGCGGCTCCGTTCCCCGCTATTGGGAAGATGTGAATGTCGGCGACGAACTGCCGCGCATGATGAAGGGGCCGATGACGGTCACTGGCTTCATCTGCTATGCGCAGGGCTGGGGCGGCCTCTACATCCGCGCCAACAAGCTTGCCAACCAGATGCAGCAGGCGCATCCGGGCCTCGGCATCCGCAACCGCTTCAACGTGCCGGATTGCCCTGAGCGCGTGCACTGGGACGAAGCCTTCGCGCTCGAAGTCGGCGCGCCCGGTGCCTATGATTATGGTCCAGAACGGTGCAGCTGGCTGACCCACCACATCACCAACTGGATCGGTGACGACGGCTTCCTGACGCGCAGCAAGTGCCAGATCCGCCGCCACAATCCCGATGGCGACGCGATCTACATCGACGGCAGCGTCATCCGCAAGTTTGAGGAAAACGGCAAGAAGTTCGTCGAGATCCAGCAGCAGGCGACCACCCATCGCGGCGAAGTCTCGGCCTTCGGCACATCGATCGCCGAATTGCCCAGCAAGCCAGCCTGATCTCTTGAAGGGGTAGGGGAGGAAGGGTCGTCGCCGCAGCGATATGCGGCGGCGGCCCTTTTGCGTTGGGCCGGTGCCGTTAGGATCGGGCCGGAGTGAGAGAGAGGATCGCAGGATGGACAAGATGCGCTTCGATGGCCGGGTGGCCGCGATCACCGGCGCTGGCCGGGGACTGGGACGCGCCTATGCGCTGCTGCTGGCGGCGCGGGGCGCAAAGGTGATCGTCAACGATCCGGGCGTGTCGATGCAGGGGGAGGGGACTGACGCCGCGCCCGCGCAGGCGCTGGTCGATGAAATCCGCGCCGCCGGGGGCGATGCCCTCGCCTCGACCGACAGCGTCGCAACGCCACAGGGGGGGCAGGCGATCATCGACGCTGCCATGAACCATTATGGCCGCATCGACATCCTCATCCACAATGCGGGCATCGTGCGGCGCGGGTCGCTCAATGATCTGAGCTATGCCGATTTCGAGACGGTGCTGGAC
>NZ_CAVK010000034.1 GCF_000382885.1 Sphingobium indicum BiD32 | reverse complement strand
GGGGCGCTCGCACCGCTAACAGACGAAGCGCCCCTTCTCGAGCCGCTTGGCGTAGAGCGACATGCCGATCCCATCGTGCCAGATCAGCTTCACCAGTGATCCGGCTCGCCCGCGGAACACGAACAGATCGCCGCCGTGGGGATCGCGCTTTAGGCCCTGCTGGACCAGCAAAGCCAGCCCCTGCATCCCCTTCCTCATATCCGTGTGCCCCATCGCAATCCACACCCGCGCACCCGAAGGTATCATCGCAGCGCCTTCAACGCTGAGGCCACCAGAGCCGGCGAAGCCGAAGAAAAGATGCTGATCCGCTTGCCGCGCGCCAGATCTATGACGATCGCGGGCTGCAGGCCGGAAGGAGCGACGTCCACATCCTCGATCATCACGGCAGCGGCGAAACCAGGAGCCGCCAAATCGTCCGGTTCGGGCTCGGCATGAGCATCGCGCAGCTTACGCCGCCACGTGTAGACCAGCGCCGTCGACACATCGTGCCGCCGCGCCACCTCGGCGACGCAGGCATCAGGCGCGAAAGCCTCGGTCAGGATCCGCAGGCGATCCTCGTCGCTCCAGCGGCGACGCCGCTCCGGCCCGGAAAATACCGTGATCTGACCCATCGACCGCTCCTAAGCGCACTCTCAAGAGCACGCTTAAGACCGGTCACTCACCTGCACGACAAGGCGGGACACGCCGGACGAATACGAATGACGGCGATCGGAAGTCCGACGGTGTCGACTGATGCGACGATGGTGGCCGTCACCGGTCTAATACTGGTGGCCCAAGCAGCACGCTGATTGCGAGCCAGCCATCCAGTTTTCTGTTCTGCACTGGATAGGCCGCGGCCCCGTTGACTGAGCCTAGTTCCGGGAAGCGGAAGTATGATTGGCTGGAGTGAGCCGTAGTTTGCCCGGATGCACGTCCTCCAAGCTATTCCTTGAGAAGGATCACCGCGTTGGCCGAGCAAACCGCACCCCGATCCACACTCTCGAGTGTGACGGAGCAGCTGACTCGCCCTTCACCCACAGCATCGATCCTGGCGCTGGCGATGATCTTTTCTCCCCCATAGACATTGTCCATGAAGCGCGAGGTCATAGATTCAATGCGCGCACCGGGGAAAGCCTGTAACAGGGCATTCATCATGTAGGCGACATTGATCGGCCCTTGATTGATGACGCGGTCACCCAGCCCCTTGGCGCGGACCGCTGCGACATCGAGATGGATGGGGTTGGGATCAGCCAAGAAGATCGCCCACTGCTTCATAGCTTCGGGATCGATTTTGTCGATCACGAAGGAGGGTAACGTCTGGCCCTCGGTGTAGGTCATGCCAAATCCCTCCGAGGCAATACCCATACATTGTCGGTTTCCAGCACCGGTACGCCATCCTCGCGTTGCAAGCGCAAGCGATAGGTAAGGACATCCATAACGCCTAGCTTGCGGCTGCGCTTACGCTCCAGCCCCAGAATCTCGCCTGATACACGATAGGGTATCTCGGTCTTCAACGTGTCAGCGAAGCGCACCTCGCTACTACCCATCATGGGGCCGTCTTCCACATCGAAATCGCAAGCCGCGCAGAGTTCGGCCACAGTTTTGCCCATGGCTACCTG
>NZ_CAVK010000035.1 GCF_000382885.1 Sphingobium indicum BiD32 | reverse complement strand
CCCCATGGTGACGGCGCGGCCTGACATTATTTGATAAAGTGCGTGCCGGGGAGGCTTTTGGGGCCATGCGATTTCATATGTTAACTTTTGCGGGCCTGCCGGTTGCCTTGGCGGGGGCGTTGTTGATGGCGACGCCCGGCCTCGCGAAAAAGAAGGTCGCGGTCGGTCCCGTCATTGCCATGTCCGATGCGTTTCGCGCCAATGTGACCGCCGTACAGGCCGCGTTGCAATCGCGTGACGTGACCACCGCCAATGCCCGTATCGCGGCGCTGGCACCCATGTCGGACTTTGAAAATTATGTCGCGGCAGGGCTTCGGTTTGAACTGGCGGCGCAGCGCCGCGACGTGCAGGCACAGCGGATCGCCCTGACCGACCTGTTCAAGACCAGTGCGTTGCCCAAGAAGGATGCGCCACGTCTGCGCTATGTCGCGGGCTATCTGTCTTATGCCGTGGGCAATTATGACGATGCGGTGGCGCAGCTCGATTATGCCAGGACGCTGGGCTATGACGGCATCGACGCCACATTCCTGCGCGCCGACATTGCCCTGCGCCGTAACAAGCCCAAGGACGCACGCCCGTTCGTCCAGCAGGCGCTGGCGCGTCAGCGCGCTTCCGGTCAGCCCATGCCGCTCGCCTGGTCCGACCGGGCCATTTCGATGGCTTATCAGGCGGGGGACTGGACCGAAGTTGGCCAGCTCTATCGCGAACGGCTGACCCAGGCGGGCGGGCGTGAGGATTGGCGTTCGGCGATCACCAATTATCTGTCGGCTGCGGGCATAGATTCTCAGCTCCAGCTCGATCTTTATCGCCTGCAAGCCGCCAATGGTGCGATGGCGAGTGAGCGGGACTATCAGGCCTATGCACAACTGGCCGAGAAATCGGGCTATTTTGCCGAGGCCAAGTCCATCATCGAGGCTGGCCGCAAGGCCGGCAAGCTGACCGCGACTCAGCCTGCGACCACTTCCCTGCTAAAGGCCGTGACGCCCAAGGCGACCAGGGAAATTGCTGCCTTGCCCGCGCAGGCAAAGAAAGCAGCCGCCGCGTCATCCGGCAAGGATGCGCAGGCAGTGGCAGACAGCTATTTCTCGCTGGGGCAATTCCCCCAGGCAGTCGAGCAATATCGCCTGGCGCTCGCCAAGGGCGGTGTCGATGCAGGCCGGGTGAATGCCCGATTGGGCGTCGCGCTGGCGCGGTCGGGCGATCTGCCCGGCGCGCAGGCGGCTTTGGGCCAAGCCAGCGGCAACTGGGCCAGCGTGGCGGGGTTCTGGTCGGTATGGGTCGATCAGCAAAGCCGCAAGGCTGCGTAATGGCGTGCCGGATCAGCTTATGATCCGGCAACACCCCTGACAATTCACACGGGCAAAGGCACGCCAGGCAGGTTCTTCGACGTGCGGATGGTGAGCGATGTCTTGACGCTCACCACATTGGGTGCCGGCGTCAGTTTGGATGTCAGAAATTGCTGAAAGCTCTGAAGATCCTTCGCAACGACCTTCAAAATGAAGTCTATTTCACCGTTCAGCATGTGACATTCGCGCACTTCGGGCAGTTCCGCGACATGATCCTGAAAGGCCTTCAGATCTGCTTCCGCCTGGCTTTTCAGGCTGACCATCGCGAACACCGTGATGGTGTATCCCAGCATCCCCGGATCGACCACGGCATGGTAGGAGGTGATGGCCCCTGCTTCCTCCAGCGATCGGACGCGGCGCAGACATGGCGGCGCGGTCAGGCCGACCTTGCGTGCCAGTTCCACGTTGGTCATCCTGCCATCCTGCTGCAATTCACCCAGAATTTGCAGATCAATGTCGTCGATATTCGGGCCGGCCATTATTGTGCTTATTTCCTGTCCTGTTTTCCTGTCCCATCATAATAATGTTTCAGGGCAATGCAATTGTCCCACTATGCGACGATCGCTTTCGTTCGCGTAACCAACCCCTTTTCCTTTGCGGGGGGAGGGCTTATCGGTAGGTGGGCGACAGCCGCTGAGCGCACCGGGCACCTGCCTGCGCCACGGCCATATGGGGATTATTGGTGCGTTTCAACGATCTGATGCAGACAGTACTGGCCGCCGACGACCGTGCCGGGCTGGGCGCGGTGACGTTGTGGCGTCAGTGCGTCGATCTGCTGGCGCAGCATGACCGCGCCGATCGCGCGCCGATGGCGGCTGACCAGCGGGCGGCATTGCTCGACCGGCTGGCAGGGTTGCGCGCCAAGCTTTCAGAAACGCAGCGTATTGCGACTGTCGTTGAACTGGGCGGCCGGCTGCGGTCGGCCAGTCTGGTCGAGTTTTTTGCGCATGACCGGCCCTCGATCGCCGCCGCCGCGATGGCGCGGGCGCAATTGCCCGACATGATGTGGGAAGATTTGCTGCCCCGGCTGACGCCTACGGCACGCGGCGTATTGCGGGGGCGGCGGGATATCGGTCCGGCGGCGCGGCTGGCGCTCGAAGCCTTTGGTCCGTCCGATCTGGTGCTGACCACCGTGCGGCAGGATATGGTGGGCGACAGCGACATGCTGCTGACTGCCGATATGATCCCGGCGAACGATGCGCCGGAGCTGGAGGCTGAGACAGGCACAGTCACGCCGCTGCGTGCGCCTGTGGGAGACAAGGACCAGATTCGCAATCTGGTCGATAGGATCGCCCATTTCACCAGCACGCGGCCGCCGCCCCAGCCGTTGGAAGCACTGGCGGCGGAAGAGCCTGACAGCAGCGTTCCACCCCGCGATTTTGCGTTCGAGACCGATGCCGCCGGCATCATCCTGTGGATCGATCGCGGGCCGCGCGCGGCGCTGATCGGCCTGTCGCTGGGCGAGGTGGCGCTGGAGGGCGGCAGCGGCCCGGATGGTCATGTCGCAGGAGCCTTTGCCCGGCGCAGCGGGTTCCAGAATGGCCGTTTCGCGATTGTCGGCGGGACGATGGCGGGCGAATGGCGGCTGTCGGCCACGCCTTTTTTTGATCCCCGGTCCGGCCGCTTTCAAGGCTATCGCGGCCAGGCGCGTCGCCCCTTTTTGCATGAGGTGGCGGCGCAACCTGCGTCCGCGCCGGACGGGCTGAGCAGCCTGTCGGCGGATTCACTGCGCCAGCTGGTGCATGAATTGCGCACCCCGCTGAACGCGATTCTGGGCTTTGCGGAGATTATCGAACAGGAATTGTTCGGGCCGGCGGGCGCGGAATATCGCGATATGGCCGGTAATATCGCGGTCGATGCGCGCCATCTGCTTGCGGCTTTCGACGATCTGGACCTGGCCGCCCGCGTATCGCGCGGCGACGATGTCGGCGCGCCGCAATTGCTCGACCCCGAACCGCTCGTGCGCCAGATCGCCGGTCGCTTCCGCGAACAGGGCGGTGCCCCGGTGGACATCGCCATGGCGCCAGGCTTGCCACCGGTGCGGATCGACCCGGTGCAGGGTGAGCGGATGGTCCAACATCTGTTGCGCACGCTCATTTCCGTCGCGCCCAAGGGGGAGGCGGTGACCGGTGCCTGCTGGTTCCAGCCCGATGGAACCCACGGCCGGGTGGTGCTGGCCATCGACCGGCCTTCGAGCCTGGCGGGCATGGAGGAAGCGCAACTGCTCGATCCGGGCTATACGTCCGACGGCGACTGGGCCGATGGCCCGCTGCTGGGGCTGGGCTTTTCGCTGCGCTTGATCCGCAGTCTTGCCGGAACATGCGGAGGCAGTCTGGAGGTCGAGCCGGGGCGGCTCTTGCTCGCCATTCCTGCCGCCAGCGTCGCGGAAGATACGGCCCACGCCTGACGGACACGGAAACCCTATCGCAACCATTGTGCGTTAACGAAGGAGGCATGACTGTTCCTCCCCATGACGGCAACCTGCTGGCCGCGCCCCTGCCGCAGGACAGGATCGCCCTTGATCCCGCCTTTGGCACCCGATTCATGCTGTTCGTCGATACCGAAGAGGAATTTGACTGGAACGCCCCGTTCAGCCGCACCGGCCATGGCGTCACGGCCCTGTCCGGTATGGCGCGCGGGCAGGCCTATTTCGCGGCCGCAGGCGTTAAGCCCATCTATGTAACCGATTATCCCGTGGTCGATTGCGACGTCGCGTCGGCGATGATGGCGCAATGGGTCAGCGACGGGGCGGCCGATATCGGCGCGCATCTCCACCCCTGGGTCAACCCGCCCCATGTCGAGGAGGTCAATGCTGCCAACTCCTATGTAGGCTTCCTGCCTGAAGCGGTGGAGCGCGCCAAGCTGGAGGCGCTCTGTCGCCGGATCGAGGAGCGTTTCGGCCAGCGGCCGATCGCCTATCGCGCCGGTCGCTACGGCGTCGGTCCCAACAGCGCGCGGCTGCTGGCGCAAGCCGGATTCCGGCTCGACAGTTCGGTGCGCAGCCGGTTCGATTATAGTCACCAGTACGGCCCCGATTTTTGCGGCCTGCCCCAGACGCCCTATTGGGCAGGCCCGGAGCGGACATTGGTGGAATTGCCGCTGTCCACCGCCTTTGTCGGCCTGCTGCGCGGGGCGGGCGAGCGGCTTTATCGCGCGGCCCATTCCATGGGACCACTCGCCGGCGCCCTGTCGCGCGCCCGGATGCTGAGCCGGGTGCCACTGACCCCCGAAGGCATATCCGCATCCGAAGCCATCGCCGCGATCGACGCCTTGATCGAGGAAGGCGTGCCCATCCTCAACTTCAGCTTCCATTCGCCTACGCTGGAGCCGGGCCACACGCCCTATGTCCGCGATGAGGCCGACCGCACCGCCTTTTATGGCTGGTGGGACACGGTGCTGGCGCATCTGGCGAAACGGGGAGTAGGGGCCGCCAGCCTGGATCAGTTTCTTAACGCCGTTCCCATGCGCATCGAGGCTTGCCAAGCGGCGTGATGCTGCCTAATCGGGCGTTCGATGACAAGGTGGGGCCTGTAGCTCAACTGGTTAGAGCTGTCCGCTCATAACGGATAGGTTGCGGGTTCAAGTCCTGCCGGGCCCACCAAGAATTCCATTCAAGACTATTCTGTGATACCTATAATAAGGGATTATGGGCCGATGTTCGTTCAAGATCGTTCATGGAAAACCAGGATAGTTCGACGAATCAGCGCAGCGGTGACGGCATCGACCTGAGTGTCATCCTGGAGATCGATGAGTTGCCCATCAGTTCCCGGCACCGACAGCTGAGATGAATGCCCCGCCATGTGCGGGGGCATTCATCCGCAGGTTATGCTGTTCAACCCTTAAGCTCGAAGGCAACATTCGCTCAAACAGCGCATACGCTGCCACTGGATCAATCCCGGCGCGCGTTGTCGGGAAAAAGGTCAACCCGTTTGGCATGTGGAAGGATCGCATCGATCAGGAGCGAACGGTGACATTTACATGGTTCGCGTTCGAAGCAGAGCAGGGCGGTCGGGCGGTCTTGCGCCATCTCGGCCAGTTGCGCGCCCTGCACGATTGCTTCCGGCAAATCGAGTTGCCCAGCATAAACCTCTGCCAGCATCGCATAATTTCCTTTGCGGGCGGCTTCACGGCCCTTTGGCGGTGTCCCCAGCGCCTTGAGGCCAATGTAGTCGATGCCTGCCTCCTTTAGACCCTTGGCAAGGATATTCTTGGAAAAGCCCGGTCGACGTGACAGGGGAACCGCGCGAATGTCCGCCAGCAAAACAACGCCTGCCCCCTTCAATGCTGCGATGAGTTCGGCCTGGGTCGCGCCCTCATATCCGATGGTATAAATCTGCATGAGTTGGAAATAGGGAGCCATTCTTGCGATTACACGTGCCTGTGGCTTGATCCTGCTTCCCGACCGCGCCCTTCGCCCAGTTTGCGCGTTGTCGGGCAATGACAATGGCAATTCCGCAGCGATCTGGCGGATGCGCTTGCGACGCCTTGCGTTTGACCGCGCGCGGCGAGGCCTCTCGAGTCGGCAACTGTCATTGCCTCATTTGCCCAAAAGCTCATGGCGCGCCTTATCTTGCTTTCGCTGTCCGTCTGCGAAAATGCGTTGAACTTTTGGGGTAACTATGCGGGATGGGAGAGCAGCGCTGACTGTCGTCGCCTGCTCTGTTCTGCATTTGATCGCGCTTGCAAATCTAGTTGGCGATGAGATCGAACCCTGTTGCTACCTTCGACGATGCCTCATGTTTCGGGCCTCCAAATCACCGAGAGAACTGGGCCAAGTGGTCCATTAGACGAATGGTAGTGATCCAATCCGGGCGCCCGGACGCGGTCTTGATGTCCGCGCGATAGACATGCTGCTGCGGCTCACGTCGCTTGAGCCACCGCTGATGTCGTTACTTCCATCGCGTTCACCTCGTCACGATTTTAAAAGGCGCTCCATCATGAAAGTGACCGACCGAGGTTAAGACAGGGCACTTTAGCGGGCAGGCAGGGCACATAATCGGGAACGCCCTGCGCCGGCGCTGGTTGATCGTCCCATCGCCATTCGACAATCTAAGAGGAGAGATGCATGGCCGAAACGCTTGTTCCACAGCGTCAGGACGACGCTCCTGTCACAACATCGAAACATGGCAGTGCCATCTCCGATGCGTCGGCGAGCCTCGTTGAGGACAAGGGCGACGCACTGGTCGGCAAGACGGTGACGATCAATCGGCCGCGTGCCGAACTCTTCGCTTACTGGCGCGAGTTTTCCAACCTGCCGACCTTTATGGAGAATCTTGTTTCGGTCGAGCACCTCGATGATCGGCGCTCCCGTTGGGTGGTAAAGGCGCCCGCAGGCAAGACTGTGGAATGGATTGCAGCTATCACCGAGGAAAGGGCGGACGAATTCATTGCCTGGGCGTCGGAGGAAGGCGCTGACATTTCCAACAGCGGCCGGATCGACTTTCGCGATGCGCCTGGTGGGCGCGGCACCTGGGTGAGCGCGACAATTCTCTACGATCCTCCCGCCGGTGTAATCGGCAAGGTGATTGCCACCATGTTCCAGCGTGAACCCGCCATTCAGGTCCGGCGCGAGCTGCGCCGCTTCAAGCAATTGATGGAAACTGGCGAAATCGCGACGGGCGCCCGTACCCACAAACAACATGAGGAGGAGCAGGGCTGATGCGCGCTTTGACCTGGCATGGAAAGCATGACGTCCGCGTCGACACGGTGGATGATCCAGAAATCCTCAACCCGCGCGACGCGATCATCAAGATCACCTCGACTGCAATCTGCGGTTCTGACCTCCATCTCTATGATGGTTATATCCCGACCATGAGGGCGGGCGACATTCTTGGCCATGAGTTCATGGGCGAAGTCGTCGAGATCGGTCCCAAGTCCACATTGCAGAAGGGGCAGCGCGTCGTTGTTCCCTTCACGATCGCCTGCGGCAGCTGCTTCCATTGTTCAAAGCATCAATATTCCGCCTGCGACAATGGTTTGCCCGCCGACAATCAGGACATTGCCCAGGCGGCCTATGGCCAGCCGATGTCGGGCCTGTTCGGCTACAGCCACATGACCGGTGGCTATGCAGGCGGCCAGGCCGAATATGTCCGCGTCCCTTTTTCCGATGTGGGACCCATCGTCATTCCGGACGGCATTGAAGACGACAAGGTGCTGTTCCTGTCCGACATTTTGCCGACTGGCTGGATGGCGGCCGAAAACGCCGGCATCGAACCCGGCGACACCGTCGCCATATGGGGCTGCGGTCCCGTCGGTCTGTTTGCCGTGCAATCGGCATTCCTCATGGGCGCGGAGCGGGTCATCGCGATCGACCATTTTCCACACCGGCTGGAGCTTGCGAAGAAGTTCGGCGCGGAGACGATCAATTTCGAGGAATCGAAAACCTACGAGGCGTTGATGGAAATGACTGGCGGTATCGGCCCGGACGCCTGCATCGACAGCGTCGGGCTCGAGGCGCACGGCATCTTCGTCGACAATGTCTGGGACCAGATCAAAGTTTCGACTTTCCTGGGCACTGATCGCACGCACGCGATCCGCCAGGCGATCCTCGCCTGCCGCAAAGGCGGCCGCGTCTCGATGCCGGCTGTCTATGGTGGTTTCGTCGACAAATTCCCGCTGGGCGCCTTCATGGAAAAAGGCCTGACACTCAAGACCGGTCAGACTCATGTGCAGCACTATATGCCCGCGCTCTTGAATGCGATCCTGGAGGGGAAGATCGACACGACCTTCCTCATCTCGCACCGCATGCCGCTCGAGAAGGCGGCCGAGGGCTACAAGCTGTTTCATGACCAGCAGAATGAAACCACCAAGATCGTTCTGAAGCCCGACATGGATCTCGCCCAGGCCGCACAGGAGCGACTATAATGTCTGAGAACAAATTCGCTATCATCACAGGCGCATCGACCGGCATAGGTTTCGAACTCGCGCATCTGGCGGCAAAGGATGGCTATGACCTGCTGGTCGTTGCCGATGAGCCTTTGATCAATGCTGCAGCCGCCGATTTCCAGCAATATGGAACGCAGGTCCGGTCGGTAGAGGCTGACCTCGCTACGCTCCCGGGCGTTGACCAGCTATTGGCCGCGGCCGATGGGCGGAAGATCGATCTGCTATGCGCGAACGCGGGGCGAGGTCTTGGGCACGGCTTTCTCGATCAGGATGTGGCCGAATGGCGACGGGTCATCGATACCAACGTCACGGGGACACTCTATCTGCTGCAGAAGGTGCTGAGGCCCATGGTCGCACGCGACGCTGGCAAGGTCCTTGTCACAGGATCGATCGCTGGTTTCATCCCCGGTAGCTTCCAGGCGGTGTATAATGGCACCAAGGCTTTCATCGACAGCTTTGCCGATGCGATCCGCAATGAGATCAAGGACAGCAAGGGCGTTACCGTCACGACGCTGATGCCAGGGCCCGTCGAGACCGAATTTTTCGAGCGAGGGGATATGCTCGACACCAGCGTTGGTACCTCGGATTCCAAGAGCGATCCGAAAGATGTCGCAAAGGACGGCTGGGAGGCGCTGATGAAGGGGCAGGCGCATATCATTTCGGAGTGGAAGAACAAAATACAGGCGGCTGTCGCGCATGTCACACCGGCAGCGATCCTCGCCGAACAGCATCGCAAGATGGCCAAGCCCGGCTCAGCGGAGGATTGATCATATGGCGGCGGCTGGTCGAGGAACCCGGCAGCGCCCCACGGTACCGATTGATATTGATCAGTCTGCTCATCTGGAACGGGCGCGGGCGCGGCTCGTTTATTCAGCAACATCTAATCAGATTGGACAGACATCATGGCTTTTCTCCCGCAAAGCGCCGCGCCCGGCTCGCAGTTCCTCCGCCAGGATTTCCAGGAAGCGCTCGCGCATTGGAATCGCGAACGTCTGGCACCGCAATTTCCGGAGGCTGATTGGCAGAGTCAGCAGGATCGGGACCAGCGAATGCTGCGGCTCGAAGGCGCCTTTCTCGAGGAATTGCGGGCTGAGGTCATGGTGGAAGCTGCAGATGCCCCGACCGACCCTGCGGGCTTCATCGGGTGGTTAGAAGCGCTTCAGACCGTGGGTCCCGGACAGGGCGATCCGCTATTCCCGTGGCTTGCCGAGACTGCATCACGTGAAGAAATTTGCTGGTTTCTCGAGCAGGAAGCGGCTGGCGAGGCAGGCTTTGATGACCTCGTCGCCATGACACAGGTAAAGCTTCCGGTTTCCGCCAAACTGGAGCTCGCGCGCAACTATTGGGACGAGATGGGACGGGGTGCCCTGCGCGGTATGCATGGTCCGATGCTCGGCGGCCTTATCGAAACGCTGGGCCTCGAGCCAGAAATCGAGACGACGGTCTGGCAAAGCTTGGCCTTGGCCAACGCCATGACCACTATGGCGAGCGCGCGCCGCTATGCCTGGCATAGCATTGGCGCACTTGGCGTGATCGAACTCACCGCACCCGGACGCTCGAAACATACCGCCGCAGCCCTTCGGAGGATTGGCCTCAGCCAGTCAGAGCGCCGCTATTTCGATCTGCATGCTGTGCTCGATGTCAAACATAGCGCTGACTGGAACCGCGAGGCGATCATTCCGCTCGTCAGAGAAGATTCCCGTCGGGCAACGGCCATGGCCGAGGGCGCGCTCATACGCCTGGCTTGTGGCGCCCGCTGCTTCGCGCGCTATCGCGCCCAGTTCGGCATATGAGGAGCAAGGTTATGAAGGACATCCCACGCATTTTACTGGTTGAGGACGACGCTCTCACCGGGCTCCTCCTCGCCGACTTGCTCGAGGCCGCCGACTTCCTGGTGGATGGCCCACATAGGACCGTCGCGGACGCCATGGCGGCACTCGCACATGCTTTTCCTGATTTTGCGCTGCTCGACATTCACCTCGAAGGTCAGGATTCGATGCTCGTTGCCGACGATTTGACGCAATATGGCATCGACTTCGCCTTCTTCTCTGGGACCTGTCCCGACAGCGCAATTCAGAGACGGTTTGGCGACGCGCTGTTCCTCGCCAAGCCGCTCAATCCTGCCGAAGTCATCGCCGCCGTCCGGTCACGGACTGTCCACTAAACCTCGCCCGCCGGGCGGCCGTGCCGTGATCAGAGGCATGACATACCCATCATGAAAAATCGCACCGTCATCTCGTTCCTGCGATTGCAAGAGAATAACCGGCCAAGCGAACAAACGCTGCGTCTGGCGGGAAGGGAGGGGGCGCCGTGCTGCGTGGCTTAGCCTTCAGTATGAGCTAGGCGTGCGGTTGCGCCCGCTCAGAAGGGTTCAAGCGGCGATAGCATGGATTGAGATCAGCGGGAGGGACGTTTGGGCCAAGCACGGCAAGCTGTTGGCATCGTGCCTATCGGGTGCAGTTGAGCTAGAGCTGCATCGGCTACCACCGCGCCGGCCTGATCTTGATCGGCACCGGATCATCGAGCGGGCGCCAACCGCGTGTCGCGATGACCTCGTTACTCTGCACTGCCTTGCGGCCTCGCCTGCGGTCGAGCGACCAGGTGATGTGATACGTGCTGCCATCGGGCCGGTCGGTGGAGCCGTCGACCGCGACCACCATCGCCTGGAGACCCTCGCCATCGTTGATGCCACCGACGATCGCGGCACATTCAGCTTCGGGCAGCGGGGCTTTCAGATCGGCATTGGCATCAGCATCAGCATCGAGCGTGATATGATCTGCGATCACGTCAGGCCATTCAGGCGGAAACCGCTCAAGCAGCGCCTCGCGTTCCTTCCTATCGAGCATCCATCCGGTGACGGGCATTCGTCCGTCCCCTCATCACTGAACTGTCGGTAGCGCGGCTCGGCAATCGGCAGCGCACTCGCGGCACATTTGGGCGCACAGCTTGCAATGCTCGTGATCATGCCGCGAACATTCTTCGGCGCAGAGTTCGCAGATCGACGCGCAGGTCTCGAGCATCATCCGCAGCGCCTCGATGTTCTGCCCGGTGCGACGAATGGCAAGCCGCGCAGTTGCAGCGCAGACATCTGCGCAGTCGAGGCATGAGCGAATGCACTGCCGCATGTCCATCATCTCGGCCGCACAGGCATCAGCACAGCTGGTGCACATCTCTGCGCAAAACATGGCATGGCGCGCAGCCGTCGCGAGCATCTCGTTAAAGTCATCACCCACATCCGGGTGAAGTGCGATCATCTTGTGGATCGACATGGCTCAACCTCCTTTCTTGCGGCGGGTTTCCCAGCCTTTCTTGGCGGCCGCAGACCGCTTCTCGGCGCTCTGGCTGGACCCGCCCTTCTGGCCGCCTTTGCGCGAGCTCTCGTGGTTCTCGGTCTTGCCGCGGCCCGAACCAGACTTCTTGCCGCCGCCGGACTCCTTGTTCACCGTCGCCCAGGCGCGACTTTCCGCCTCGTCCTTCGACACGCCGCGCTTCTCATAGCCTTCCTCGATTTGCTCGGCCTTGCGCTTTTGTTTGTCGGTATAGCTCGATTTGTCTCCGCGGGGCATATCCATCTCCTGCTGCCCCCGATCCCATAACGCGCAGATCGCTCGATAGTCTCGTGGGGATCCGCTTTTGGGAACCATCTCGCGCACGCCTGGTTCCTCGTCAGGAACAAACATTGAACATGAGATATGGTTATGACGAAACAACTGCATAATCCGAAGCTCGATGAGCATCCTGCGTCGAACACCGAGAAGGACCCGGAGAATTGGGTGTCGGGTGGCGATCCGCTGACTGGCGCACAGGCATCTTACCTGATGACCTTATCTGAGGAAGCTGGGGAGGATTTGCCGGCGAAGAATCTCAGCAAGGCAGAGGCGTCCCGCGGCATCGATAAGCTGAAGACAAAGCTTGCTCGGACTTGAAGGTGGCGGCGCGAACATAGATCGCAACCAACCGACTGTCGCGCGGCACCCTTGCAAGGAGCGCGCGAATGAGAGGACCGGTCCCGGGCCTATGCCAGTACCAAAGCGCCCCACGGCTGGGACGGACGCAGGACTGGCTCCGCCGCAATCGAATGCGCCTTTGTCTCCGCCGGTATCCTGGAGATGGCGTGGTTCGAGCGCCCCAATATCTGGGATGTGGCGGGATGCCTGGCGCTGGTGAGGGCGGCCGGTGGGGATATTCTCGAACACCAACCCGAGGGCTGGCGGTCATTTTCGGGGTTCAGCGAGGCTGACGACGATCCTGGGCGATCGTCGGCGGCAATCGCACTCGGGAAGCGCTCGTCGCTGGAGCGGTTTGCCGATCAGTCGCCACTTTAGGCCCCATCGTGGTCGCCCGCGAAGTTGGCGAAAACGATCTCGCTGAACGGTTGACGCGAAGCTAGGTCGGATCGGCGATCTTCGGAACAAGGATCAGCACCCGATTCTCGACCCGCCACGAAGCCAGTTGCGACAGAAAGTTCATGCCGAGCACATCGACATTTCCCAGCGCTGGCGAGACCACCACATTCAAGTTTCGCGCCTCGATACTGCCAAGGCCAAGCTGCTCGACGGTGGCAGTTTCGGCCTGCACGGTTCCATTGGCTGTCCGCATGATCACCGGCAGCAGGCCGACACCGCGCTCTACCGAGGCCAGGTCGGCGGTCATTTGGGACAGCGCGGTTACAGTTGCGCCGCTGTCGACCAGCATGCGGCGTTCGATGCCGTTGATGGATGCCTGCGCCCAGAAATGACCGTCCCGCGCCATGCGAATGCGCACTTCATTGCCGACGACTGACTGGCCGTCGAGGCCGAGCCTCGCTGAGAGCTGCGCGAGATTGGGATCGAACGGAGCCTGCTGGAAAAGCACGAACAAGCAGAAGGCAAGCAGCGCGAACGAGAAGAGAGAGGTGGCCGGGTAGGA
>NZ_CAVK010000036.1 GCF_000382885.1 Sphingobium indicum BiD32 | reverse complement strand
GGGGTGGGGGTGGTTGATCCGTGGGTGGGGTAGAGGAATCGTGATAACGTTATCAGGATTCTAGGGCTTCAATGAAGCGCACAGCAAATTCTCCAGACCCGCCAAGCGTTGCCGTTTCAGGTACGCTGGCCAAAATCATTTGCACCATGGGATTTGAGGCGGAAGTAGGCTTGTGGAAGCGAAACTGATAGTCAAACGATACGATGCCTTTGAATTGGCCTTCTTCAAGAAAACCTATGGCTTCCGAGAAAACATCAAAGGTGATTGCGAATGGACTTGGTAATGGAGCCATTCCCGGAACGTCCAAGATTTCTCCCTCAGGGACGCCCCCGAATTGAACATTCTTAAAAATGGTCGGAGCTTCGCGATCATTTGAAATTTCTGCCGAAGACGTTGCGAATTCAAACCGATCTAAGCCAAGTCGTTCGTTCAGTTTTCGCGATGCTCCTGTTAGGCTCAACACACGCAGAGATGCCTTAATTCGTCCATCGGTTTGCCTCTCGACAAAACCCTCAGTAATCGGCGCTACAGAATCGGTTATCATGTCGTTTTGAAGAAGCGGGTGATCTGAATAATGTTGGCCGTAGACCACCTCTCCCCCCAAAACTTGAAGTCTTGGGGGTAATCCTTTTCCGAGCGGTTGACCGATCGGCGGGGTCAGTCGGGCCGCGTATTTCTTGATCGCATCGAATTCAAGTATGGCGCATATTTGGGTTCTAAGGTCTTCAATATCTTCGTAAGACCAACGGAGAAGCGGTCGTTCCAAACGACTAGTCATGAAAAGCTGATAGTCGCGCCCATTTGTAACAAGAAAATATAGAGCTGCTATTTCAGGATGTGCAGCATATGTATGAGCTTGATCTATGTCATCTTGCCTAATATTCCGACTTGGTGCTTTGAACTCAACTACCCATCGTCCGTAAGAAATGGCTTCGCAAATATAATCTGCTTTGCCAAGTGCGGCATCCTTTGCTGGCTTTTTTCTACCAAGGAACGACTTATCGTAACGGAGCGGTATCTCTGTCCGAATTGTAGCTTGAGTTCCGTGCTTATAGCCAAGGCTCTCCAGAAATGGTCTTACAATCGCTTCTCGAACGTCAGTCTCATTCATAGAGTCAAAGTCTGGCATGTCGCCTCCCTGCCTGAAAGCTAGGAGTGAGATAGAAATCAGTCAAAGCGGATTTTTGAAATAACTGCCACGATCTGAGTTCAGCACGATACGACAAACTATAAACGGCCATAAACGGCGCAGTCCCGCCTTAAAATCCCTCCACCCGCAACACCGTCCCCTCAGCCGCGACCACGCGCACCCGTGTGCCGACGGCTGCGTCCGCGCCTACCGCGCTCCAGACGCTGTCGCCGACTTTGACGCGACCTTCGCCGCCCGCGATGGCGTCCACCACGGTGACGGTCTGGCCGATCAGGCGGGCGGTGCGGTCGTTGAGGAGGGGGTCGGTGGAGGCGACGGGGTGGTCGGTGTACCAGCGGCGGCCGGCCCACACAGCGGCGACGCTTAAAGCAGCGAACAGCAGCAGTTGCAGCGGCAGGCCGATGGGGAGGGCCAGCGCAGTCAGGCCGGTGATGGCGGCGGCGATGGCGATCCAGATCAGGAACACGCCGGGGATCATCACTTCGGCGATCCCCAGCAAGGCGGCGAGGACCAGCCAGGCCCAGTGATCTTCAAGCAGGGTGGTTAGGGTCATGGGGCGGGGGTCCGATGGTTGGGTGCGGATGAAATCTTATGCCGTTCGGGCCGAGCCTGTCGAAGCCGCGTCCTTTCTTGTCCGAAGAAAGAAAAGTAGTCCTTCGACAGGCTCAGGACGAACGGGTTTGGGGGTGTGGGCACAAGGTCCGTTCGTTTCGAGCGTAGTCGAGAAACCTGTGCGCAACGTTTAGCTTCGCTGAACTCGGCTTTACCTCGTTTCTCGACTTCGCTCGAAACGAACGGGGGTAGTGGTGCAGGACTGGCACTTTGCCCAGACGATGGCCCCCACCCCAACCCTTCAAACGAGTCACGTGCCTCGTTTGAACCTGAAGGGGAGGGGCTTATCGCACCCATCGCCCCTACCCCTGGCTCTGGCCGAACGGCCCACGGCGTGGCGCTGGCGGCGGCGGCGTTGGCGTGTTGTCGCCGCCCAGGGCTTCCCGCGCCAATGCGCCGATGCCGCCCAGCGTGCCGATCAGCTGGGTGGCTTCGACCGGGAAGAGGATGGTCTTGGCATTGGGGCTGGTGGCGAACTGGCTGACGGCTTCGGTATATTTTTGCGCGATGAAATAATTGAGCGCCTGCGGGTTGCCTGCTGAAATCGCGTCGGACACCATCTGGGTCGCCTTGGCTTCGGCTTCCGCTTCCCGCTCGCGGGCTTCTGCGTCGCGGAAGGCGGCTTCGCGGCGGCCTTCGGCCTGCAATATCTGGCCCTGCTTCTCGCCCTCGGCGCGCAGGATTTCGGCGGCTCTTGCGCCTTCGGCGTCCAATATGTTGGCGCGCTTTTCGCGCTCCGCCTTCATCTGGCGCCCCATGGCGTTGACGATGTCGGCGGGCGGGCGAATATCCTTCAGCTCGACGCGGGTGATCTTGATGCCCCAGGCATTGGTGGCATGATCGACCACCGAGAGCAGCCGCGCGTTGATCTCGTCACGTTTGGAGAGGGTTTCGTCCAGGTCCATCGAGCCCATGACGGTGCGCAGGTTGGTGGTCGCCAGCTGCATGATCGCGACATAGAGTTCGGACACTTCATAGGCCGCCTTGGCCGCGTCCAGCACCTGGAAGAATACGACGCCGTCGACCGACACCATGGCATTATCCTTGGTGATGATCTCCTGCCCCGGAATGTCGACCACCTGCTCCATCATGTTGATCTTGCGTCCGACGGCATAGAAGAAGGCCGGGTAGAAATTGAGGCCCGGCCGGGCGACTTCGGTGAAGCGACCGAAACGTTCTATGGTATATTGATAGCCCTGCCGCACCACCTTCACACTGACGGCAAGGTAGAAGAGGACAAGCGCGGTGAGAGTGAGGGCGAAGGTCGTCAGCATCATTTTCTCCCCGAAACAGGGTTGGACTATGCGCCTTATTCGTTAACGGGGAAAGTCAAACCGAGGAGAGTGTTCCATGCTGCTGCGCCATGCCCGTTCGCTGCTGTTCCTGCCCGCGTCCAACGCGCGCGCCATCGCCAAGGCGCGGACATTGCCGTGCGACATGGTGATATTGGACCTGGAGGATGCGGTGCCCGATGATGCCAAGGAGGCCGCGCGGGCGGGGGCCGTGGCGGCGCTGGCGGAGGGCTTTGGCGCGCGCCTGACGGGTGTGCGGATCAATGTGGAGGGGACACCCTGGCACGGGGCCGAGATGGTCGCGATGAAGGCGGCGGCGGTCGATTATGTCGTGCTGCCCAAGGTGGAGAGCGCCAAACAGGTGCGCGACGTGTTCAGCGTGGCGCAAAAGCCGGTGATCGCGATGATCGAAAGCGCGAAGGGCGTGCTGGCCGCACCGGGAATCGCTGCGGGCGAGGGGTGCGCGGCCTTGTTCATGGGCGTGAACGACCTGCGCCGCGACCTTGGCATACCGGCGGGCGCGGGGCGTGAGGGGCTGAGCCACGCCATGCAGGCCGTGGTGCTGGCGGCGCGGGCGGCGGGCATCGCGGTGTTCGACGGCGTCTATAACCGGCTGGATGATCTCGATGGGCTGGCGGCGGAATGTGTGGCGGGGCACCGCCAAGGCTTTGACGGCAAGACGCTGATCCACCCCGCACAGGTGGCGGTGGCGAATGGCGTGTTCGGGCCGGACGCACAGGCGCTGGCCGACGCGCGGCGGCTGATCGAGGCGGCAACCGGCGGGGCAGAGCGGTTCGAGGGGCGGATGATCGAATCGATGCATGTCGAGGAAGCCCGCGCGCTGGTCGCACGGGCGGACGCGGTGGGGGCGTAGGGGGATAAGGTGGCGGAGCGGCAGGGATTCGAACCCTGGATACGCTTTTGGCGTATACTCACTTTCCAGGCGAGCGCCTTCGACCACTCGGCCACCGCTCCGCATTGCACTGGAAGTCGCGCTCCCTATCGCGGCGAAGGCGGCTAGGCAAGGGGATGCTTTACTTTCCTGCGTGGCCGCGCTCTGATCGGGGCATGACACGCTTTTTCGCGCCCGCGCTGCTCGCCTTGCTCGTCCCTGCCGCCGGAATCGCGGCTGACCCGCCCGCAACGCCCACCGCTGTCGTGGCGG
>NZ_CAVK010000037.1 GCF_000382885.1 Sphingobium indicum BiD32 | reverse complement strand
CTTCACGACAGCGTCCGCAGGCGTGCCGACCGCGCCACCACCCGCATCGTCGAAAGCAAGGCGGTGCGGGTCGAGGCGCGCAGCGACAATCCGGAACGGTTGTCGCTGGTCGTGCCTGGCGACGATCGCCCGATTGCGCCGACAAACTGGTCGTTCGGCCAGCTCGCTAGCCTGGTTGGCGCACCCGCGTCCTATCTGCGCACATTGCCCGCCGCGCTGGCCGGTATCAACATGCAGCACGGACTGCTTTCCCATCGCGGTGAGCAGGTCAAACTGCTCCAGACCGACGATGGCCGCACCGAATTGCGCGCAATAACTGGGTGCGAATATGGTCGTATCTGGGATCACGAACTGGTCAGCGCGGTGATGCGGATCGCCGGGAACGGCGTTGGTGACACGCGCTGGAAGGTTCCGGGCGTGCTCGACTGGGGCAGCATGGTCTACAACCCGCATGTCGATGTCAGCATGGAGACGACTACGCTCTACGCCTCCGATCGCGATGTCTTCCTGTTCCTGGTTGACGACACCCATCCGATCGAAGCAGGCAAGCTTCCCAATGGCGAGCCCGATCTGTACTTCCGTGGCTTCTACTGCTGGAACTCAGAAGTCGGCTCCAAGTCTCTGGGAATCGCGACATTTTATCTGCGCGCGGTGTGTATGAACAGGAACCTTTGGGGCGTCGAGAATTTCGAGGAGATCAACATCCGCCATTCGAAATTCGCGGCCAACCGTTTTGCCCATGAAGCCGCGCCCGCGCTTGAGCATTTTGCCGACTCCTCTCCGCAAAGCTTCATCCACGGGATCAAACAAGCCCGCGAGCGGATCGTCGCCCGCAAGGATGATGACCGCGAGGATTTCCTGCGCAAGCGCGGGTTCTCCAAGGCCGAGACCTCGAAGATCATCACGGCGGTGCTGGTCGAGGAAGGCCATCCGCCCGAAAGTCTCTATGATTTTGTGCAGGGCATCACCGCCCATGCCCGCACCAAGACCAACCAGGACACCAGGCTCGAGCTTGAAGGCAAGGCCCGCAAGCTGCTTGAAAAGGTGAACTGAGCCTGCTGATCCGTGCCGGTTAGCCTTCCACAAACAGGCTGATCGGCACGGATGCCATTCCCGTCCGGAAGGAGATTACCGTGGAAATCGGGCGCTATCTGGTGCTCGGCACCGTGCATGTGTCGATGAAGACTGCCGAACTGCTCGACGGCTGGGCATTACTTGAACCATCGAGCCGTCCCCTTGCCGTCGCTTCCACCCACTATGGCTGGTTCATTCCGACCCGTGAGGCCGAGAAGCCGGATCGGGAACAGATACCCAGTGAGGTGCTTGCCGCGATGCGGGTAGGACGCGAGCAGGGCTGCGACTATCTGCTGTTCGATTGCGATGCTGGCGAAACCGACGGCCTGGTCGTCTTTCCCTGGTAGTCTGAGAGACTTTTCGACCGTTGCAGGTCAGGCATCGGCAGCGCATCCTGCCGACATTTTCAGTTTGCCCGGGCTGCGCTCAGTTGTTCCAGCCGATCGGCAGCAGTTTCGGCAACGCGCGCCCTTATGGCCAAACCCTCCTTGGTCAGGACTTGGGCGAGATCGCGGACCATCACGATCAGTTCGTCCGTCGGAAGCCCGCCATTGAGCTGCTCCAGCAGTTCCTGCTCTTCGCTGTCGAGTTCCCGCATGGCGCATCCCATCGTTGTAACCGGCGAACGATGCAATTGGGCAATTGCTGCTGCTCGCATTGCGGGCAGATCCGAGTCGCTCGGCCGGATCATCATAGCAGGGCGCGCCGCCCTGATAACCCCAGTGCCGAAATCCTGATCCCGCCCCCAGGATCGATCGCCCAAAAGGAAAGGGGGATCGCGGTGGGTGCCCTGAATAGTGGGGCTCAGATGGAGGACGCGATGAAAATTGAGCTGCGCCGTATCAACCACAACGCCAAATTGTCCGAAGAGACCAGCGCCTATTCCGCAGAGATATGGATAGACGGCGAGCGCGCTTTCGACGCGCGTAATCAGGGGCAGGGCGGCTGCGATCTCTACCGTCAGCTTGGACGATGGACTGAAGCCGAGGTCAACACCTGGCTCAAGGCCAACCGCCCGATCCGCCCTTTCCAGGGGCTGACCCTTGAGCATGATCTCGAAGCCGAAGTCGGCGATCTGCTGGCGCAGGAGCTCGAATATCGCAGATTAAAGCGATTGCTGCGTACCAATCTCATCACGATCGAACGCGGCCAGATATTTCAATACCCGTTGCGCAAACGCCCGCTCGGTCTCGTGGTGAGGGCGGTCACCGCCACCAACCGCCAAGCCGTCATCGTCAATGGCGGCGATGACGATGTCATCCAGCAGGCCCTCGCAATCCTCCTGGCCGCCCACTGAACCGGGACCTCGCAAGGGAGAAGCGCGGATGAACATCCCTTTGTCATTCGCGTGGCCACCCGCCGGTGCAGACCCTGACGTGGCAATCGACGATCTGGTTCTGGACGCGGCCCAGGGCGGCGCCTGGTTCGCTTTCAACCTGTCGGGCGGCAAGGATTCCACCGCCTGTGCTCATGCCGCAAATGCCTTGCTGGACAGTCTGGGACATCCTCGTGTGCGGCGTATCGCCATTCATGCCGATCTCGGCCGCGCTGAATGGCGCTCCACGCCTGAGATCGTCGCGGCAGTCGCCGAACGCCTCGGCCTGCCGCTCGTCATCGTGCGCCGCAGTGCCGGCGACATGGTCGCCCGCTGGGAACAGCGCTTCGCCAATGGATGCCGCCGATACGAAGATCTCGAACTCTACCATTTGATCGGCCCCTGGTCCTCTGCCAGCCTCCGGTTCTGCACCTCCGAACTCAAGGCCCAGGTCATCGGTCCCGACCTTGCGCGCCGCTACCGGGGTGAAACCATCGTCTCGGTGATGGGCCTGCGCCGGGCCGAAAGCGCCGCGCGTCGTGATACGCCCATATCCCGCCTCGACGCGCGCTTCGCGAAGCCGGCAAACAGGGCAGGGACACGGATGATCAGCTGGTATCCGCTTGTCGACTGGTCGGAGCAGCAGGTTTTTGCCTGCCACGACCGGCATGGCCTGCCGCTCCATGAAGCTTATCGCTGCCATGGCTCCACGAGGTTGTCTTGCGCCTTTTGCGTGTTGGCGTCAGGGCATGACCTCGCCGCCGCGACCCGCGCCGCCGGAAATCTTGATCTCTACCGCCACCTGGTCGCTATGGAGGCGTCCTCGACCTTCTCGTTCCAGCCGGGACGGTGGCTGGCCGACGTGGCTCCGCATCTGCTTGCCCCTACACTGGCCCATGAAATCGCCATAGCCAAGCATCATGCCGTAGAGCGCCGTGCAATCGAAGCGGCCATGCCAGCGGCACTGCGGTTCGTGAAAGGCTGGCCGCCGCGATTGCCCACCGTGGTTGAGGCTCGGCAGATTGCCGATGCACGCGTACTATTGCTGGAGTGCCATGGCCTTGAAAACCGATTTCCTGATGCCAGCGCCATCCGGCGGCGTTTCGCCGATCTCCTCGACGCAAAGGTCAGTCGGTCAAATGCCGGGATGCAGTGAGGGAAGGGGGCTGGGTGGAAGCGGCGTGCGGAATTGGCTGCATCGCCACCCTGGAGCGCGTCCATGTCCCTTCCTGCCACCATCCATACGTCCGTCGGTCAGTCGATGATCAGCCGCGTGACGAGATTCTATAACAACTCTGCTAGTGACGCCCGGATCGAGCTCCTCCAGAACTGCCGCCGGGCTGGTGCGACCCGTGTCGATATCGACAGCTTCGAGCTGTCCGACCGGCCTGTCCTGGTCATCCGCGACAATGGCAGCGGCATCGACGATCCGGCCAAACTCGTGACCCTCGGAGACTCCGGCTGGAACGATGAGATCGCGAACCGCGAAGATCCCGCCGGCATGGGCGTGTTCAGTCTTGCCGGTCACCGGGTCGAGGTCCGCTCCTTCTCGCCGGTCGCCAATCAGGGCTGGAGTGTCGTCATTGCCGCAGATGCATGGGAAAGCAGTGCACCGCTTCTAATTGAGCCTTATGCCATCAATTGCGGTACCGAAATCCTGATCGATATGCCTTCAGGCTGGGGCGATACGCTTGCAGCCGCTGCAAAGAAGGCAGCTACCTGTTATCCGCTCCAGGTGTTCTTTCAGAGCGAACATTGCGCGCGAACTGACTTCCTCGCCGAAGCCAGCCGCGTCGAAACCTGGAATGGCTGCCGGATCGGCGTCTTGCGCGGCCGGAATTACCGCTCCTCCGCCGAGGAGACGGTCAATTTTCATGGGCTCACTGTCGCCTGCCCGATGCCCAGCGTCAGTGAGATCGGCGGGGACCAGTGCTGGCATGTCCGGGTTGATATTGTCGATGCACCCGCGTTGCAGCTTGTCCTGCCGGCCCGCAAGGAGATGGTGCAAAATGCTGCCTTGGCGAACCTGCGCGAAGCCGCCGAGGCCGTCATCTACCGGACCATCGCCACCACCGGCAGCCACCGCCTTGCCCGTGAACTGTGGCAGCGCGCCCAAGCGTTGGGCGTGATCCTGCCGGAAGCGGCGCCCTGGCTCTCAGGGTGGCTGCCGCGTACGGCCGATGGCGATGGTATCGTTCTGGGAGAACGGGTCGCTGGCATTCCCATGGTGCTGGTGCCGAACGAGGAACCGTATATCGAGCAATGTGCTGGCCGTGTCCTGTGCGAGGCGATGCCGCTGGGCGGCGTGCTGGTCCGCGAAATCGCCGGGTTCGAAGGCTATGACTGGTATGATGCACTGGCCCGGGTTTCCGAACTGTCATTCCGTGTCGAAAGCGATGCCGGTGTCCACTCCTATAGTAGCGATACGGTCCTGCCCGAGGGCATTGAAACCGGCCGTGTCGCGCGCATCCTGCTCGATGTTGCGGTCAAGTCATCGCGCGGGGCCACTGGCGAGGATGATCGCCACAGCTTGCCCACCGATGTTCTGATCGCGCCCGACGAAGGCTGGTATGCCGACCTTGACCAGACGACCATCCTGCTCACCAGCGATAGCACCATCAAGCCGCACGAGCTGGCATCGCTGATAGAGGATGCGTGCTTTTGTCCGAGCGAAGACTCCGGCGACGATAGCTGGGACACCCAGCACAGCTATTTCGAGAAGCGCGCCCGGCATGTCGCCAATGACCTGCTGCTGGGGGAGGATGCGGCGATCCTCGAGCGTATCCGTGATGTCCTTCGTGACGAGGTGAACTGGCTGATCCCCGAAGGGAGGCGTGTGGCGATTGTCGCTGGCCGGGGTGAAGTGACGCTTTCCTATGCCGCCGACGAGATGACGAGCGAGCCCGCGTGAAGTCCAGCCTTTTTGCTGACGTCTTGCACCACAAGGAGTCACCCTGTGCGCCGAACCTCTCTTCACATCTACTCGACCGAGCATCTTCCGGCGGACGAGCGCGATGCCATTGACCGTCTGATCGCCGACGCGTCCCGTAACGCAGGAGGTCGTCTCATCGTGCAGCATCTCGACCTGCTGATCGAACCCTACCAGTTCGGGTTCTTTGTCCATACCGGCCTGGTGGAGGATGATCCCGAGCGCCCGGAGAGCGTATCGCCCGAACTATGGGAAATCCTCCGCGCGGCAGCCGCAGCTTCCGCAGCGTGGGTCCTGTTTGATCGCGATGAACCCGTGACGTCTGGCCTGCCGGTATTTTGACTGCACCGTACCCGTCCCTGACGATCGCCGCGCCGGGCCGGTTCCGGCGACCTTGATGTTCTGGATCAATTCCAAATCTGGAGAAACACCATGTCCGATGCGGAGCCTTTGCCGCTGCTGTCGCCACGACGCGGGCGACTGGCAGGGTGGGAGCATAGCTATAGGGTTGCCGTGCAGCGCCGAACAGCAACCGGCAGAGAGCAGTTCATTCTGCGCACCGGTGATCCGCTGCAGCCCTACCGCGTTACCAGCCGGCTTCCCGCATGCCCCGAGCAAATCCTTGCACTGGTTGCCTGAACCGGGCGCTCGCAGGTGTGAATTTAGGGGCCGTCTTCATTGCTCTGCCGCACCCTCCGGCGGGCTGACTAAACGAGGGATCAACAATCATGCCTGACCATTGCCTCCGTGCGCCCGCGCATGGACCCGATCAGCCTGCGCCCGTGATTGTCGCATGGGGAGCGGGTGTCGATTCGACTGCCATGATCATCGAAATGGCCGCGCGCCGCGACCGCGTTGACATGGTGCTGATCGCCGACATGCCGGAGCGTTCGCAGACGCGGTCGTTCGTCCCGATATTCCGGGACTGGATGGACGGGCATGGCATCCCGAACGAGGTCGTCCGCTATCAGCCCAAACGCTTCAAACATTGGCCGCCTTACGCGGATCTGCTCGAAAACTGCCTGACCAACGCTACGTTGCCATCGATCGCCTTCGGCAAATCCGCCTGCAGCGCGAAATGGAAAGTGGCCCCGCAGGATGCCTGGACGAAGGCCTGGCCCCCGGCGCAACAGGCCTGGGCGCAGGGCCAGAAGGTCGTCCGTTTGATCGGCTTCGACTGCGGTCCCCGCGACAGTCAGCGCTTCGCCCATGCCGAGGGGATCGACAGCGCGCTGTTCGAATATCGCTATCCCTTGCGCGAATGGGGATGGGACCGCGAAACGTGCAAGAGCCGCATCCGGCGCGAGGGGCTTCCGGTTCCGGTCGCAAGCTCCTGCTTCTTCTGTACGGGAATGAAGCCCGACGAGGTTCGCGAGCTGCCGCGTAGCTATCTGCGTCTCATCGTCTTGATGGAAGCGCGCGCGGCCCCGCGGCTTCGCACTGTCGAAGGTCTGTGGCGCAAAAGCACCAAGGGGCTTCGCGGGCGCGAGGCCCGGCCCGGCTCGATGACGGAATTTATTCGCATTGAGGGTCTGCTCCCATCCGGCGAGATCGACGATATCATCGCTCATGCGCCTGCCGACCTCATATCGTTTCAGGACGCTGCGGCGCTGGTGCCGCTGGCGGAACGCACGCCACTGCGAACCTGGATCGACCGCTTCAATGCGGCGGCTGATCGCCTCGGGGCCTGACATGGTTGCCGGACGGCGACCTGGCCATTCTGGCCTCAATCCGCCTTGACGAGCTTGGTTATTCGGCTTGTCGATGACCTTGCCGCCCATCGGGTCCGCTCGCGACGATGCCGGATGTGCTTCTGATCGACATTCCGTCGGGCTATGCGTCACCGAGCCTTCCGCTTGGGCGCTTTTATCCCGTCATTATCGAGACAGACGCGGAATATCTGGAAATGGAAGCCTTCCTTGATCGGGATCGACCCCTGCTGGTTGCCCCTGATTTGCTCGACCGCCGCGCGTCGGGGTTGCGGGGTGACGATATCGTGTTTGCGCGATACGCGCCGTCCGCCCCGGGTTGGCCCTGCCTGCTGCTATGTCGCTGGCCGGTCGATTATGCGGCGCTGGTGCCACAAAATGACGACTATTTTGCGCGCGGCGCCTACACCTGCGAGGTCTTCGAGACGATCGATGAACTGGCCGATGCTGAGGCCCGCTTGCTTGGAGTCCTTGGATCGCATCGCCCGGTGCGGTTGGCGGCGCTGCCGGAGATCATGGGGACTGCCTGATCGATCTCCTGTCAGTCGCGATACCCAGATCCGCTGGTTTTCGCCACGGTTGCACAATCTCAACCTTTGACTTATATAGAGGGCACTACTCCCCCGGCTGGCTCAGGCCGCCGGGCGCACGGCGGGCGAAAGCCCGCCGTTGCTCTTTCTGGATAGCGCCGTCTTGGAAACTCACGTCTATATCGACGGCTTCAACCTCTATTACGGCCTCTTGCGTGGTACGCCCCACAAGTGGCTTGATCTTGAGCGCTTCTGCGACCAGCTTCTACCGAAGAACGATGTGCGCAAAATCTACTATTTCACCGCCAAGGTGGATGCCCGGCCGCACGATCCCGACCAGCCGACCCGTCAGCTCGCCTACCTCCATGCGCTCGAAACCTTGCCGCGGGTCGAAGTTCATCTCGGCACCTTCATGAGCTCGGTCGTCAGCCAGGTGGTGGTTGACACTGATCCGGCAACCGGCCGCTATCTTCGTGCGGGTGGCAAGCCCGTGATCAAGACCGATGCTGCCGGCACACCGGTCAAGGCCTGGACCTTCAAATCTGAAGAGAAGGGCTCGGACGTCAATCTCGCGGCCTATCTGCTGCGTGATGCCTATCAGGAAAACTGCGCCTGCGCCGTCATCATCTCCAACGATTCCGATCTGCTGACGCCGATTCGCATGGCCAAGGCCGATTGCGGCATGACCATCGGCCTGGTGCCGCCACGCCCCAAAGGCAGCGTCGAACTCAAGCGCCTCGCCGATTTCAAGATCGAACCGCGTGTCCATCTGCTCGCCAGTTCCCAATTGCCGCCGACCCTGCAGACGTCCCAGGGAATGGTCCACAAGTCTGCTAACTGGTGACCTGACTTCCTCCATTGACCGTGGGCATCATCGCGAACGGCCTTGAACATCGCGCGGCGCCGCCCGAGAGGGAGGGTCATGGTCACACTACGAGTCGCCCCCTATTCCAGACGCATGCCGTCGTTTCGCTTACGACCCGCCCGTGAATGGAGCCTTTGATGGCGACGCAGGGTAACAATGCCTATCGCCGCATGTCGGGACGACTCAGCCTGAATGGCCGCAGCGCTATGCTCGAGTCCGCCGAGGAGAAGCTGATCTACCTCACGGCGTCCGACGATTTGTCTGATTTCGACGGCCACGACGTCGTCGTCGAAGGCGAACTCTCCGGGACCGATCGCTTGTCGCTGACCTGGATCGGTCTCGCCGCAGCCTGAGATTGGCCTTCATCGGCACCCCAGACCAGATCTGTCTTAAAAGGTGAATGCGACTCGTTTCGCAGATGACTCGTCGTGTCGCTAGCAGGTGATGCCACCGCGCTGAGAACGCCACCACTTCCTGTCCGGCACCACTACCTCATCATCATTCAGTTGGCATTTCGTCTGATCCGGTATGCGCGGTCGCAGGCTTGTTATTCGCGCTGTGGTCGCACTGGATTGCAGGTTGGTGACGTGGATTGAGGGGTAAGGCGGCTGCCCGCTTCGCGGGCACCGGGCTAACGGGCTGCGCCTCGAGCCCCGCTGCGCGGGTCTCGCTCCCTTGCGGGACTTATATCCCTGCCGTGGTGCGAGGCGATGCGTCGCGTTTTCATTGAGAACTTGATGGAAGGGCTCGACCGGAATGCGCGGGGTGGGGAAGGGGGCGTGTGGGGCATTTCATAGGCGCCTATGTGCGCGGTGGTAGCCCGGCGGAAGTGCTGGTGGTGAGGTGGGCGTTACGATCCCGTGCATCGACCCGGCGGCGAGGTCGGGTCTCAGAGAAGAGGGGGGTTGAAGAGGGTGTCGCGAAGAAAATGGTTTCGAGAACGACATCTTGAAGGAGTTAAGATCATGAACATTGGTGAAATCCGGAATGTGAACGGCCGTCTGACCGGCTCGATTGCCACCCGCACCATCGACCTGCCGCGCATCGGTCTGCGCAAGGTTGAAAGCCAGAGTGACCGCGCGCCCGTCTATGAGATCCTCGCGCTCAATGTCGCCCGGCGCTGGGTCCAGATCGGTGCGCTGTGGGAGGCATTCTCGAAGAAGACCGGCGAAGCCTTCCTCGCGGGATCGGTCGATGATCCGGGTCTGCCCGAGCCGCTGCCCGTCGCGATGTTCCCGACCGAGGATGGCGGATTCACCATCGCCTGGCGGCGTGAGACGGTGCGGGCCGAGTTCGGTGGCGGCTTTGGCACGTCGCAACGTTCCTACGACCAGCGGTCGGAGGGAGGCTTCGGCGAAAGCACGGCCGGAACCGATGGCGCGCTGATGGGGGCGGGCGCAGGTGCCGACGATGGTGAGGACCTGCCGTTCTGACCTGAGCGGCATCTCACGAAGGGCCGGGGGTGCATCAGTGCCTCCGGCCCTTTTCGTTTTCCCCTTTGTCCGCATCCATCGAACAGGAGTTCACCATCATGGCAAGCAACTCAGCCACCCGCCGCGTCAGCAGTTTCACAGACCTCAAAGCCATCTATGCCGAGATGACCGCCACCCCTGAATTTCAGGCGGCGTTCGGTGATCCGCTAGGTCTTTCCATCGTTGAACCGGGCGAACAACCTGGCGAATATGAGATGCCCGAACCCTTCGCAGCCCAGGCCGAATGCGGCGGTATTATCGCCACCATCTTCGACCTGTTCTCTGGCACGAGGCTGGAACCGCTGGCAGCCGAGATCGCCTGGGGCTTCGTCAACAGCTTCCATTTCATCGCCGGTAAGCTCGAACGGCGGGAGGATTCGCTGGCCGCAGAAGTCGGCGAGCTGGCGCGCAATCCCGACATGAGCGAGATCTACAACAACGAGCTGGAGGAGAAGCAGTTGCTCTGTCAGTCGACTGCCGAACAGCGCGGTGCCATCGAATGCATGCGTGACTATGCTGCGGAAATGTACCGGGCGCAGTCGGGATGGCCATGGTCGCCCGCACGGGGCAGCAAGGCATCGTCAGCCTCCACAGCCAGCCAGATTGCCGCGCTCGATTTTCTGCGGGCGCGGGAACTGGCAACCCGTGAGAAGCATTTGCCGCGCGGGCCAATCGTGGTGTTCTCGGGGCCTGCCGTGTGGCACGACTGGGAAGCGCTCTGGGCCAAGCTTGACGAGATCAAGCTTCGCGTGCCGCACATGACGCTGGTGACGACCGGGCAGCGCAAGGGTGCTGATGCGATCGCCGCGGCCTGGGCGGCGCGGAGCGAAAACAGTGTGCCGCTCGTCGCCTACGGGCTTTACGGCAATGGCCGCAAGGCTCCCTTCACCCGCAACCGCAAGCTCGCCGAATTGAAGCCGGTGGAAGCATTGCTGTGCGAAGGTTCGGGGCTTCAGGCCAATCTCTATCAGGTGCTGCATCAGGCGGGCATTCCGATCCATGCCTTTCGGAAGTCGGATCAGGTTGCGGATACCAGTGTGCAGCGGATGCGGGCCTGAGCATTGGCTGATCAGGGCAGGGCGGGCTTTGCCCGCTCTGCCACTGGCCGATCGGTCGGGGGGCCATGACGACGGCGATGGCGTGACTCTTTGAGATGTCTTGGTGCGTGATTTTCGGGCTGGACGCTAACCTGCGTGCCAGCCCATTTTTATGCCACGGGGCAGCAGCATCTCTTCCATGCTGCCGCGGATCGGGGCTGTCGGCAGGAATGATCGTCGCTCGTTCGAGGGGCCGATTGAGGCTGCAGCGCCCTGCCAACAGGGCCAACACGGGCATCGAGCCCGTGCCGTCCCTCAGGTGCGTGGGGCGAGGGTGGTGTATAATGTACTCTACAACAAGTCCAAGTGTGGCACGGGGTCAGCACCGGCCTCAAGGACGACGGGGCCCCACCATTTTCTTTGGCGGGCGGGCCTCAGTGCTCTTCCTTCAGCCTCGTGCAGCGCCAAAGAAAATCGTTTCCCCCATCGCCGCTGCGCGGTCGCTTCGCGATCCTTGACCCCGGTGCTCACAGCCCGTGCCTTTGAAAATGCCTCTTTCAACTGAATATCAAGGAGGCAGACATGACCAGGACAACCCGCACGATCCGTGACTTCGCCGAAATCGCCGAACTCATCGCCGCCGAGACCATGGCGACCACTGACAGCTTCAGCGCCGCATTCGAGACAGGGCTGGAGACCAGCCGCATCGGGTTCGGTGAGGAGGAACTCAGCGCCGACATGCCCGATGCCACAGAAGCCCAGCTCGCTACCGAGATGCTGGTGCGCACGATGTTCGATGTGCTGCGCGATACCCGGATGGAGAGCGTGGCGGCACGCCTTGCCTGGGGGATTGTTCACAGCTTCCACAAGGTCGCGGGCCAGCTCGAGGGGGAAGCCGACCGGGCGGGACTCAAGATCAAGGAACTGGTACATGGCGCGGACGGCAGCGAGATAATGACGGCCGAACTGGAGGAAGCCCAACTGCTCTGTCAGTCCCTCGATGAAGCGCGGGAAGCGGTCGCCTGCATGCGGGACTATGCGGCGGCTACCTATCTCGCGGAGACCGGGCGGCCATGGTCGAGCCCGAAGGGATCGCTGGTCTCCTCCAAGCGGACCGCCTCGGTGATTGCCGCAACCGACTTCCTTGCGGCACGTAAGATACGCCGGGCCGAAGCGCACAGCCCGCAGGGGCCGGTGGTGATCTTCTCGGGGGGGCAGGTGTGGGAGGACCATGCGCTGCTGACGGAAACGCTCGATGGAGTGAAGGCGCGCATTCCGGGAATGGTGCTGGCGACAACCGCGCAGGACAAGGGGTGCGACGCGATCGCGGCAGCATGGGCGGCGCGGTCGGGGACGATGCTCATCGCCTTCACGCTCGACCGGAGACTGGGCAAGCGGGCAGGGTTTGCGCGGAACGAACAATTGCTGGGATTGCGCCCGGTCGAAGCGATCGTGTGCGAAGGGTCGGGGCTTCAGTCCCACCTTGCCCGCGAGGTGAGGGCGAAGGGGGTGCCTGCTCATTTCTTCGCCCTGAAGAACCAGCGGACAGCGCGCGCGGCGGCATGAGGGAAGCGTGTGGGATCGGTCGGGCATTACGCTCGGCCGGTTCCCTTTTTTGCTGGCGTTGAGGTCGCCCCCGCTCGGGAGCCCGGACCTTTGGCCCGGGTCCGTCGCGGAAGCGATGCGAAGCCGCAAGAGCGGCTCCGGCCTCCTGCGCGTGGCTACGCCATGCTCGTCGCTGGGACCCGCTTCGCGGGAGGTTTATGATGGTCGGTGCTTTCGGGCAGGGCTTTGAGTGCGGCGATGGAGGCTGCGCCGCCGACCCGAATTGTATGGGTCAGAATATCGCGAAATTCGCGTTCTGTGAGCGTTTCCACGCCAAGCTCGGGTACGATCGCGGCATATTTGCCGCGCAGTGCGTGGCGGGTCTTTTCCACCTCTTCGACCATCTTGCGCTGGCGCGCTTCGAGGTCGGCGAGGCGTTCTCTGTCGGTCATCTTGGGCATGTCCATCGTCCTTTGGGATGGTCTGCCCGCCGTCCCCAATATCGGAGGATATGGCACAGTAGGCAATCCCTGATCAGGGGCAAAATTCAGGAGGGACCATGACGTCGTTGGAGGCCGCTTTGCTGCGCCGGGATGATCTTGTCGGCGTGCCGCCGGCGGGAAGAACAGAACCTTCCCCGTGCCGGGAAAGGGCCGCGCCCCTTCCGGTGCGAGGCTACGCAGCGAGCATGTCGCTGCGAGAAAAGGACGCACGGCCGTGGCCGTATTGTAATGCACCGTACGCACGGGTGCTGCGTCCTTCGACAGGCTCAGGATGATCGGAAAATCAATGAGTTACTGGTGGTTCACGCTGGGTGCCATGGCACCCGCCGGACACGGGTTCTGGCACCCATGTCACCCCGCGCCACAATGATCCCGGGCAAATCGGCAGTTTTCTGCGCCTTTGTAGCGGGTGCCATGGCGGACATCTGATTTTCTTGAGTTTTGTCGGGCTTTGCGCTATCAGGGCGATGCTTCATGACATTCTGTCGCCGGGCTCCGCATCGGAGCGACGGCATGCACAGAATATCTGTCCGGGTGGACGACACCCTTTATCTGCGCCTCCGGTGTCGTGCTCACGGCGCCAACCTCTCGTTGTCGGACTTTGTTCGTCAGATCCTGGTGCAGGCCGCCGATCCGCGCGGGCGCTATATCTATTCCTCGCAGGATGAGCTGCTCGCCACCTGCATCCAGATCCTGACGATCCTCGCCACCTCCATCGGAGCGCGGTCCCCCGAAATTCTTGAGCGCGGGATGCAGGATGCCCGCACCCTCCTGCACGAACGCGGCCTGCTCGATCAGGAGCAGGACCGGTGAGCGCCGAGATCGAACATAGCCCGGAACAGAGCATCGACGCCGATCCGGAACAGGAGCGCGCCGCCGTCTGTCCACCCGCCATGACCTGGTGGGCCATCGGCTTCCTGCCGCTGCTCTGTCTGGGGGCGAGGAGACCTGCTCCCTCATTCGCCAAAGTCAGGTCCGCCACAGACACGGAGGAAGGGCAATGAGCATATTCCGCAACGACACGCTGGGGAGCTGGACACGCGGTGGTCAGTCGATCGTCCACAATGTCCGCATGACCACCCAAGTCTTCTTCCAGACCGTCACTGCCTGCCTGGTGCTATGGGTGTTCGGCATCATCTGGTATGCACTCGAAAAGTCGACCGCCTATGAACGCTTCGTTCTTACCAAGCTGGTGGAAGCAAGCTTCAAGGCGAGTGCCGCCCCCGGGACCAACGATCCGGTGCTGTTCCATACCCCGGCGGGGCAGCAATACTGGACCTCGGCCGACTGGCTGCTGGCATCGGTGCTTGCCAAGAAGACCCTCCACAGTTTCGAGCTCTACCTGATCCATGGAGCGCTGCTTTCGGGCGTGTTCGCGCTCCTGGCACTTGCCGTTGCCTGGTTCTCGTTCACCCGGACGGGACGCGGGCTCGGCTCCAACGAATATATCCGCGGTGCGCGTTTCGGCAGTGTCTGGCAGGTCAAGCGGGCGCTGTGGCAGCAAAAGAAGGGAAGCTTCGCGATTGGCGGGGTTCCCGTGCCCGATGCCTTCGAGCCCGAGCATATCCTGCTCTGCGGTGCTCCCGGCACCGGCAAGACCAACCTCATCGTCAAAATGCTCGAGGGCATCCGCAAAGAGGGCAAGCGGGCGATCGTCTATGATACCGCCGGCACCTTCGTCGAGAAATTCTACCGCCCCGGCAAGGACTTGATTCTCAACCCGCTCGATATGCGAACCGCCAAATGGTCGCCTTGGGGAGATGTCCCCCGCGACTATCACTACGATCAGATCGCGGAATCGACCATCCCCGACAAGGCGGGCGATCCCTTCTGGGCAAAAGCTGCGCGCGGCACTCTGGTCGCGGTGTTGCGCAAGCTTGCCCGAGAGGGCGAGATGCTGGTCTCGGTCCTGCTCGACCGGCTGCTGCGCTCCAAGCTGAAGGACCTTGCCGCCTTTGCTGCGGGTACTGACGCTGCGGCCTTCATCAGCCTGGAAGGGGAGCGGACGTCGGCAGGTATTCAGGCCGAACTCGCCTCGGTAATGCGCAGCTTCTCCTATCTCGACGATACCCGCAAAGGTCTCTCGATCCGCGAATGGGTGCAGAACGAGGAAGGCGACAACTGGCTGTTCATCACCGTCAAGGCCGACCAGTTGCCCTCGCTACGTCCCCTGATCACGGTGTGGCTCGACATCGCGATCTCGGCGATCATGAGTCTCTCGCCCGACCGCAAGCGGCGGCTCTATTGCGTCATCGACGAACTGCCGACCTTGCAGAAACTGCCCTCGCTCTCGGACTTCCTCGCCCGCGCCCGTAAGTATGGCGGCTGCGGCATCTTGGGGTTCCAGTCCTACCCGCAATTGGAAGCGACCTACGGTATCCAGGATGCCGCCGCCATCACCGGCTATTGCTCGACCTGGGTCGCTTTGCGCGCGAACGATACCCCGACCGCCAAGCATGTTTCGGAAAATCTGGGTCAGGTCGAACAGGTCGAAGCCAATGAGGGCATGAGCTACGGCGTCAACGACATGCGCGACGGCGTCAACCTCTCGCGTATGCAGGTCACGCGGCCCCTCGTCATGCACACCGAGGTCACCAACCTTCCCAATCTTTCGGGCTATTTGCGGTTCGGGCGCAACCTGCCGGTGGTGCGGTTCGATGACCGGTTCAATACGGTGGCGACGATCGCCGAGGGGTTCATCGAGCGCACCACACCGCCGCTGCGCGATACCGACGGCAAGGTCATCATCGCGGAGATCCATGCCGACGCCGATGCGCGGCAGGCGGCGGAGCAACCACGCACCGACGCGAAGGTGGATCGGCGTGTCGCCAAACCCGCCCCCCAGCCCGATCTGTTCGCGCAGCGATCTGAAGGGGATGCGACGGCCGCGCCTGCCCCTAACCCTAACCCTAACCCTAACCCTAACCCGGAATCGCCATCGCGGGAACCAGTGCCCGACGCGCCGGCAGAGCGCGATACGGTGCGGCAGGATTTCACTCTGGCGCCGAGAAGGGGACGGCAGCGCATCGAGATCGATGTCTATGACCGGGAGAACGGACCAGCGAAGAAGGCGCGTCCGGCGTGATCCATCCCCGGCGTCTCAAGGGAACGTCCGCCAATATCGCCCGCTATTATACGGTTGGCGATTATTATACCAAGGGCGGCGAGGAACCCAGTGAATGGGGCGGCAGGCTTGCCCCGGAGCTGGGCCTTACCGGCAAGGTCGATCCTGCCGTGTTCCAGGAATTACTGGCAGGCCAAGTCGCAGGCCAGCAACTCGGCCGTCATCGTGCTAATGGCGAGATTGAACACCATCCCGGATGGGATTTTGCCGTGAACGCGCCAAAATCGGTGTCGATCATGGCGCTGGTGGCGGGTGATGACCGGATTATCGCATCCCATGAGCAGGCCGTCACCACGGCGCTGTCCTATCTCGAGGAACATGCCGCGCTGCGTCACCGTATGGGTGGCGAGATCGTCCATGAAACCACCGGGCGACTCTTGTTCGCGCGCTTTACTGAACACGCTAGCCGCGAACTCGATCCCCACCTCCACACCCACGTCGTCGTTCTCAACATGACCAACCGCGAGGAGGGTGCGCCCATGGCCAGCCTCGAAAGCCGGGCGATGTACGCCGAGCAGATGGTAGCGGGGCAGGTCTACCGCAATGAGCTCGCCCATGGTTTGCGCGAACGGGGCTTCGAGATCGCGTTCGACCCGCGCAAGGGGCTGTTCGAGATCACCGGCGTGCCCAAGGATTTTATCAAGGAAACGTCGCAGCGCGCTGAACAGATCAATGCCCATGCCAGCGAACACGGGCTGACCGGTCAGGCGGCACGGCGAGCGTCCTTCTATCAGACGAGAGGCCCCAAGGCGAAGATCGGGCTTGAGGCACTGCGCGAACAATGGACCCAGCGTGCCAAGCCTTATGCTGAAGAGATCGCTCAGGTCAGCGAGAAGGCCGCCGAGCGGGCAGGGCAGGGGATTGATCCCGCCCCCCATACGGTAAGCCGCGCCGCGCTGTTCGGCATCCGGCAGGCGGAAACCCGCGAGGCGGTAACCAACCTTGGCACGCTCTATCGCCATGCGCTCGCGAGCCATGTCGGAGAAGTGCGTCTCTCCGATATTCGCCCGCTGATTGCCGGGCATGAAGACCGCCGTAAGCTGCTCGCCACCCACACGCAGACCGGTGATCAGACATTGACCCGGGGAAGGACGACCCGGCGCAGCGTTCGGCTCGAACAGGCGCTGTCGCGGCATCTGGCCTTGGCGCTGGATGATGCGCAGCCGATCGCGTCATCGGCCCGGTTGCTGACCGTGCTAGAACGGGCGGGGCTGACCCCGGCACAGGAACAGGCATTGGTCCAGATTGCGACATCGCGCGACCGGGTGACAGGGCTTCACGGTGTTGCCGGTGCGGGTAAGTCGATGCTGGTGCGCAGCCTCACCGAGGCCGCCGAGCCGGGCACGCGATTCATTGCACTCGCGCCGACTTCGTCCGCCGCCGCCAATCTTGGCCAGAGCGCCGGGATCGAGGCGCGGACTGTCGCCAGCTTGCTCGCGGGTGGCGGCCACGGGATCACCGACACCCATGTCCTGGTGCTTGATGAGGCCGGGCAGCTGGGCAACCGGCAGGCGCTGCGCATGCTCGAGATCAGCCGCATGACCGGCGCGCGGCTGATCCTGCTGGGCGACAACAAGCAGACCGGCGCGATCGAGCAGGGCAAGCCGTTCTGGCTGCTCCAGAAGCTTGGGCTCCCCACCGCCCAGCTCACCGAATCTATGCGCCAGGAAACTCGGGGGATGAAGGCGGCGGTCACCCAGGCCCGAGCTGGGGACTATGCCGGATCGCTCGCCCGGCTCGACAAAGTGGTGAGCGGCGGCGATGCGGAAAGCCTCGCCACAGGGCTGGTCGCCGAATGGACCCGGCTGAAGCCTGAGACCCGTGCCACGACCAACATCCTCGTGCTCGAGAATGCGACAAGGCACATCGTCAATACAAAAATCCGCGAAACCCTAAAATCCGAAAGCGCGATTGCCGCCGAGGATACCCGTCTCGAGGTGCTGACCCCCTCGGGTATGTCATCCCAGGAGAAGCATTTTGCCCGCTTCTACACCGGCGGGCAGGTGGTCACGTTCGTGCGCGATGTGACCGCCGCCGGGATCGCCCGCGATGCAGAATACCGCGTGGTCGGCATCGGGCGAGAAGCCAATGGTCGGCAGGTCGTGCGCCTCGCCGACGAGCATGGCCGGATCGTCCGCTGGGATCCGAGGCTGGGGGCCGCGCGCCAGATCAATGTGTTCAACCGTGAAGAACGTGATCTGGCTGAGGGCGACCGCATCCAGTGGCGGCTCGCCGACAAGGGGCTGGACCTGAAGAACGCCGAGCGGGGGACGGTCGAGAAGCTGGACGGTACGCTTGCTACAATCCGCTGGGATCGGGGCGAGCGGGTGCAGACCATCGATCTTGGCGAGCACAAGACCTGGGATCATGGCTATGCCGAGACGGTCTATTCGGCGCAGTCGAAAACATATGCGCGGGTCTATGTGCTGGCTCCAGTGGGCTCGCCTCTGGTCAACGGCCAGAACTACTACACCGCGATCACCCGCGCCCGCCTCGGTGTGAAGTTGTGGACCGAGGACGAGAAACGTCTGGTCGAGAAGCTCGAACAACGCTCGGGTGAGAAAACCTCCGCGCTTGAGGGAATGGGGCGGCTGCAGGCAGATTCTGCCCGTGCCTATGCCGAGCGTCATGCCGCACCGCTGGCGCAGGCACGGGACGAGCAGCAAGCCTCGCGTCAGGAGCGGCGCGACGGGGCGCTGGTGAAACAGCTCGACCGGAACCGCGCGCCCGAAGGCATTGGCGAGCGACTTGCCGATGGCGCGCGCGGTATTGCCGATATTCTGGACCGTATACTTCAATCAGCGCTTGACCGCCGATCCGGTCCCGAACCCGACCGCAGCTTAAAGCCCGGACCCGAGGCCCAGCCGGCCCAGCAGCAAAGTCCGCAGCCGCATCAGGGCGAACCCGTTCATGGCGTCGAACGCTGATCAAATAAATGACCACCACAGCAAAAGGAAACCAGTATGACTTGTGACATCCGCTTTGCAGTCCCCGCCAGAGCGTATGACAGTGTTGTCCCGCTTATCTTCGCCATACTGTGCCTTCTTGAGGCGGCACCAGCGAATGCGCGGGATACCGGCCATGGGGAAGCGCGTGTGGCGCAGTGTATTCGTGATGCCGCGGGGGGCAGGCCATGGCTTGAGCGGACGCTCTGGGGCTTGCGCGATCAGGAGGGAGGCTGGATTGGGGCCGAGGTCCGTAACACCAACGGCTCCCATGATCTTGGCCCGCTGCAGGTCAACAGCTGGTGGGTTCCCAGGATCGCTGCTCTCGTGGGTCGTTCGGCGGCCGATGTGCGCGCCTGGCTCCAGTCCGATCCGTGCTTCAACGTCGGTGCCGCGCGCTGGATATTCCTGTCGGCGTTGCAGGTAACCCGCGACTATTGGGGAGCTGTCGGCGTCTATCACAGCCCGACGCGATGGCGGCAACGGCGCTATGCTTGGAGTGTCGCGCGCCATATGCGGCGACGGTTCGGGGGCGATGCTTTTTCAGTGCTCGGACCGACGCTCAATGCGGTACAGGTTGGAGGCGGGAACAACGATGCAGCTCAAGCCACAACGCCGTCGGTCAGAATGTATGGTTTTGGCATTCTAGAAGAGCCATCGATTTGAGCGCGCTTTTTTGCGCTGGCCATATGACGAAACTGCGATGGCTACTGCCTTCAACGAACTGCCGCCGCGAGATCCAGAGCTTCGCGCTCTGGTCTTTCATCGAATGCCGACTGATGCCCGCGGCCGAGAAAAATGTGAACTCGTCCTCGGGCTATTAGGCCAATTCCAGTCAACTGTCGTCACCTTGCCGGGGACGTGAGAAATCCGGTAGCAAATGTCATAAGCGACGGAATGAGAGGGCTGGAGCGCACGGCCAACTGATCGCATTGAGGTTGAGCCATGGAACTTTCTGAAGCCACTCCTGTCGCCGAACCCCGTTTGACCACCGAGCTGTGCGATCGGGTCGGGATATTGACGCTCTCAAGGCCCGAGAAGCGCAATGCGCTCGATATCGCCGCACGACAAGCAATCGCCCAGGCCCTAAGCGCATGGGCTGACGACGACCGCGTCCACGCCGTAGTGATTACGGGTGGCGACAAGGTCTTCGCCGCTGGCGCCGATCTCAACCTACTATCCGGTAAGGGCGCTCAAGCGATGGCCGATGTCGACCTTCCGCAATATTGGCGGTCCGTCACGGGCTTTCCGAAGCCGCTCATCGCGGCCGTCGCCGGTGTGGCGCTCGGAGCGGGGTGCGAGCTTGCTATGATGTGCGATATCGTCGTCGCAGACCGGTCCGCCCGCTTTGGCCAACCTGAAATTGCGGTCGGCATCATGCCCGGGGCCGGAGGTACGCAACGGCTGGTCCGGGTCGTTGGCGCGAAGGTCGCCAGCTTGATGCTCCTGACTGCCGAACCTCTCGACGCAGAACGCGCTTTTGCATGCGGGCTGGTCAGCACACTGACGGACGAGGGCAGGGCTTTCGAACGGGCGTTCGACATTGCCAAACGGATCGCGCAAATGCCGCCAAAGGCCGTGCGGGCGATCAGGCGGGTCCTAGCGTCGGGTGCCGACCTGCCGCTCGATGCAGCGCTGGCGCTCGAATATCGTGAATTCCTGCTGTTGTTCGACACGGCCGACAAGACTGAAGGCGTGCGGGCCTTTCTTGATCGGCGCAGCCCCGTCTTCGAGGGACGATGAACATGACGGCTATGCAGCGAATTGGCCTCGTCGGCGGTGGCGCTATGGGGCGTGGAATAGCTCAGCTTTTTGCCGGCGCTGGGCACGATGTCGCTATCTTCGACGCGCAGTCGGGCGCGGCTGACGCCGCGCGCGACTTCGTTGGTTCGATGTTTGCTCGCGCCGCAGACAAGGAGAAGATGACGCGGGAGGACGCGACAAGCGCACTTTCGCGGATCATTGCATGTCAAACGATCGCGGACATGGCCCAGTGCGATATCGTGATTGAAGCGATCGTCGAGCAAATGGCCGCGAAACAGCAACTATTTCGCGAACTCGAGGCGGTCGTGGCTGACGGGGCGATCCTCGCCACCAACACATCCTCCCTGATCATTTCCGAAATCGCCGCTGGGTGTCGACGGCCGGAACGCGTGGCGGGGCTGCATTTCTTCAATCCGGTCCCCCTTATGAGGGTTGCGGAGGTGATCGCGGCGGTTCGCACCGCGCCCGATGTCCTCGCGACGCTTCGCGCGGTCGTTGAAGGGGCAGGACACCGGGCCGTCTCCGCGTTAGACCAGCCTGGCTTCCTCGTAAACCACGCCGGCCGGGGCCTCTACACCGAGGGTCTCGCAATCCTAGAAGAGCAGGTTGCACCGCATGACGTGATTGATCGCGTGCTGCGTGAGGCTGCCGGGTTTCGCATGGGGCCTTTTGAACTGTTCGATCTCACTGGCCTCGATGTTTCTGGCAAAGTTCTCGAAAGCATCTTCGCGCAGTTTCAGCAGGACCCGCGTTTTCGACCGTCAGCACTGCTTCCACCCCGCATCGCCGCAGGGCTTTTTGGACGTAAAACGGGCGAGGGTTGGTATCGCTACAATGACGATGCACCAGCGCCCGCTTCGCCCGCTTCG
>NZ_CAVK010000038.1 GCF_000382885.1 Sphingobium indicum BiD32 | reverse complement strand
TCGCCTTAGTCTCGTGGGCTCGGAGATGTGTATAAGAGACAGGGTGGGGCCATCATCGCGCGTTCGGTGCGGCGATGCGCCGTCACCATGATCTCCTGCGCGCCGTCCATCATCATCGCTTGAGGCCGATCCACCGGAAACAAGTCCCAGCGCGGATGGGTGCTGGTGCTATCCATCGGCCAGCAGGTCAGGCGCAGCGGGCCGCCGGTGGCGCGCGCCTGCGCCCTGCGCGGCTGGCGGTTGGGCTGCCCGGCGATGACGTTGAGCTGCGCGTCGGCAAAGCCGGTGACCCCGCCATTGGCGACGGTCAGCCAGGCCATGAGGTCGAGTGTCCCGCCGTCCCCCTTCATGTCCGCGACATAGGAAGCGGACCAGTCAAACCCTTCGGCCAGATAGGTGAGTTGCAACGTCGCGCGGGTCGGGCGATCGCTGGTGGCGATCACCGACAGGGTCGGGCGCGGCGACAGGTCCTTGGGGGCGTCTGCGTAGAGCATCCGTTCGGGCAGGCCGCTGCACCCCAGCGCCTCATAGCCCTGCGCGGTCTGAACGATCACGCCGCCGGTCGGCCCGGCGCTCAGGATCGCGTCCTGCTCTGTCACCTTGCCGGTCGCGCGATCGGTGCGGCGCAGCGTGACGCGGCGCTTGAGATAGGCATCGACCAGCCCTGCGGGCGACAGCAGCCGGGCATCGCGATTCTTCTCCCGCACGCCGCGCGGCGTCCCCGACAATATGGCGGTTTCGGGCATCAGCCCTTCCGCCACGCCCTCGAACCGGACCACCGATTCGCCCTGCGGCAGATCGACCGTGCGAGTTTCGGTGATCAGTGCGTAACCGCCCGGCCAGTTGCGGTTGATGGCTCCTGCTGCGCGGCCCGGCGCGCGATAGACGGTGACCGACACCGTATCGATCCGGGTGGAGATGACGGTATCCGCCCGCACCGACGGCGCAAACAGGCAAAAGAGTAGCGCCAAAAGCCACCGTATCCCCGCGAAGGCGGGAACACGCGCCCAATATCGCAAAAGCCGCATCGCGACCCGCTTCAATAGCGCGAATCGAAGGTGACGGTCAGATCGACCGTGCCATTGGCCGGGACCGGCACGCTCCATTCCATCCGGTCGGCCGATACGCGCCGCCCTTCGACGCTTTGTGCGGTGACGCGGGCGTCGCCCCACAGGCCGCCCTGCGCCAGATCGATCGTGACCGCTTCAGGCCGGGCGTTGGTCAGCGTGTAGCGCATCCTTGTTTCCCAGCGCGAGGCGCCCTTTTTCGTGCGTTGTTCGACCGTCGGCCGGACCTTGACGTCGAACGCCTCGCCGGTGCGGAGCGCCATCGACGATCCCATGGGTGTGTGGTCGATGCTGTTTTCGCCGATGAACTGCGGGTCGCCGCGCGCATCGCGCATATAGACGCGGATCGTTCCGGCAGGCAGTTGATCGCCCAGCCCACCCTGTTTCGATGTCGAGAATTTCAGCACGCTCGATGCGCTCAGCGGTTCCGCCGAGCTGCCCATCCAGGGGTTGAGATATTCATAGGTCGCCCGCGCAGGCGCGCCCTTCACATCCAGAAAACTCACCTGTTTCTGCTGCGCGTTGGCGATCGTGGTGCGCGCGACCAAGGGATAGAGATAATAGTCACCCAGCCGTTCGCGCGGGCCGCTTTCCGTCCCCGCCTGATCGATCGCGCCGCTGCCAGACTGCCACCAGTTGCTCCGCCCGCCGCCATTGGCAGGATTGCCCGCGACCAGGATCGTCTGCGCATTGCTGAAGGTCGTGCCCGTATTGTTGGTGAGCGTCACCCAGCCCTGCATGTCCATCGCCCCTTTGGCCGCGTCGAACAGCGCGACATAATCGGCCGTCCAGCCCAGATTGGGGGTGAGGTAGGACAGGCGCGTCGGCACCGCACCGCCGCGCGCCGCGTCCACGGTGACCGACAGGGTCGGCTTGGCCCGCAAATTGGGCGGCACCCGGTCGAAGATCACCCGCACCGGCAGGCCATCGTCGCGCAGCACCTCGATCCGCGCGCCGATCTGGAGAACGATGCCGCCATTGGCCGCCAATATCTTCGCCCGCTCGCGTGTTTCCGCGCCGGTGGCGGGATTGGTGCGCACCAAAGTCACTTCCTGCCCGACCGCCTTGTCCATCAGCTTGTCAGGCGACAGCAGGTCATAGTCGAAATTCTGTTCGACGATGGCGATGCCGGGACCGGACAGGGTGACGGTTTCAGGACGGATGCGCGCCGACACGTCGGGAAATTCGATGCGATTGCGCCCCACCGCCATCACCAGTTGCCGGTCGTCCTGCACCAGCGACTGGCCGTTGTTATAGATGGTGACCGCGACATCGCCCTGCGCCGAAGCGCCGGTCGGATCGGCAGCCCCCTGTGCCAGCACGGCGACGGGCAGCGCGCACAACAGCGGCGCAAGCAGGCGAAGGGTCGTCATGGGGCACTCTCTCCCGGCGTTGTCCCCGCCTTTGTGCCGCAAGCAGGCGGGATTGGGAAGCGGACACGAAAAAGGGGACGGCGCGCCGGGCACCGTCCCCTTTTTTCAAACCGCGTGGCAGCCTCGCTTATTCAGCCGCTTCGGTGGTCGCGCGCGGGCGGCGGGTGCGCTTCTTGGGCGCGTCCTCGCTGACGTCGCTGTCGTTATCGGCCCGCGCGATCGAGGGCGGCAGGATAGCCATGTCCAGACCTGCAGGCGCGTCGGCGGCTGCCGCGTCGACCACCTTGCGTGGACGACCACGGCGCGGACGGGGTGCCTCTTCCATCTGCAGTGCGGGCGCGGTTTCCACCACCGGGACAGCAACTGGCGCGGGCGCGGCCTGTTCGGCCTGCGGCTGCGCTTCGGCATAGACCGGGCGGTCGCGACGCGGACGGTCACGGCGCGGGACGCGATCTTCACGCCCACGATCTTCACGCCCACGATCTTCACGATTGTCGCGCGGTTCGTCCTGACGGCGATTCTGGTCGCGCGGCGCATAGTCACGCTGCGGACGATCGCCGTGTTCACGCGGGGCGCGATCATTGTCGCGGGGCGCACGATCCTGATCGCGCGGTGCCCGGTCGTTATATTCACGCGGCGCGCGGTCGGCCTGCTCGCGCGGCGCGCGGTCGGGCTGTTCGCGCGGGGTGCGATCATAGGAGGACGAATCGGTGCGGAATTCGTCGACGCCGTCGGCGACGCCCTCGAAATCATCGCCATCCTCGTCGAAATTCTCGTCCGGGCGGCGGTGGCGCTGCGGCTGATTGGCCTGCTGCTCTTCCTGCCGGGCGCGATTGTCGGCCAGCACGCGGAAATAATGGTCGGCAAATTGCAGATAATATTCCGCATTCACCCGGTCGCCCGCCATCTGGGCATCGCGCGCCATATTCTTGTATTTCTCAAGAAGCTGGGTCGCATTGCCACGGGCGCGGTTGTCGATGCGGTTGCCATTATCGCCCCCGCCCCGATTGCCACCATTATTGGGACGTCCGTTGTTATTATTGTTCCGGCCGCGATTGCGGCGACCGGCCTGCCGGTTGTTGATCAAGACATGATCCTTGCGTTCGCTGTCATCATATTGGCTGAAAACTCTGTTCCGTCGCCATCCCCAAGCACGGCCCGCACATCAGACCGGATACGGCTCCGCCCGGCATGGCCGGTTCAAAGGGCCAGTGCCTCAAGCTGCCAGCGGCGCCGGGCAGCAGCGCCGTCATGACTGTCAGGAGCGTAGAGAAAGGCCTTTTCTATCAATGGCCTGAACTGACCATATCACGAGATAGTGCCATCTCTTCTGCCGATGTAGAGGCTTTCATCACAGAAACCAAGCAATTTCCGCTTGTCACGGCGTTAATTACGCTGTGCCGTCCCGTTGCGGCCATGTTGCGACCAGGCAACGATCATGCCCGGCAAGGTCTTGCAACGCCCGAACCGCCAGGCCCGCATCCACCAGCAGCGCGGAAACCGCAACCTTCTGGTCATAACCGATCTCGATCGCCGCCATACCGCCGGGGGCGATCAGCCGGGGCAGGTCGGGGGCGATGCGGCGATAATCGTCCAGTCCCTCTACCCCCGCGAACAGCGCACTGTCGGGTTCGTGCAGGACATCGCCCGCCAGCGTGACGCTGCGCGCGATATAGGGCGGATTGATCAGGATCAGGTCGAACTGCCCGTCAACGCCCTGCGCCCAGTCGCCGGACTGAAAGGTCGCGCGGTCGGCCAGTCCCAGCCGCTCCGCATTGCCCTGCGCCACCGCCAGCGCGCCGGACGAAGCGTCGATGCCCAGGCCATTGGCATCGGGCCATTCGCTCAAGGCCGCCAGCAGCAGCGCGCCGGAACCGGTGCCCAGATCGAGGATCGCTTGCGGCGCGCGCCCGGCGAAATGCGCCACCGCCGCCTCGATCAGCGTTTCGCTGTCCGGGCGCGGGATGAGGACGTGCGGCGTGACCGCCAGGCTGATCGTCCAGAAATCGCGAAAGCCGGTAATATAGGCGACCGGCTCCCCGGCAAGGCGACGATCGAGCAGCGCGGCAAAGCCGGGCGGCACCGACAAGTCGCGCTGGCGCAGCAACAGGTCGTTGCGGGAGAGCGTGAGCGCATGGGCCATCAGCAATTCGGCGTCGAGGCGCGGCGTATCACTGGCGACAGCGAGTTGGACAGTGGCAGCGCGCAGGGCGTCGGGGATACCCCCCTCCCCTATGTTGACACTCACCCGACCCCGTCCAGCTGCGCCAGCCGCGCCGCTTCGTCCTCCGCGATCAGCGCGTCGATCACCTCGGCCAGCCCCGGTCCTTCGAGAATCTCCGGCAGCCGGTGCAGCGTCAGGTTGATGCGATGGTCGGTGACGCGCCCTTGCGGGAAATTATAGGTGCGGATGCGTTCGGACCGGTCGCCTGACCCCACCATCGCCTTGCGCGCGCCCGCCTGCTCGCTGTGGGTGCGTTCGCGCTCGGCTTCGTAGAGGCGGGCGCGCAGCACCTGCATCGCCTTGGCCTTATTCTTGTGCTGGGACCGTTCGTCCTGCTGGATCACCACCAGCCCGCTGGGCAAATGGGTGATGCGGACCGCCGAATCGGTGGTGTTGACATGCTGGCCACCAGCACCCGACGCACGATATATGTCGATCTTGAGGTCGCCATCGGCGATCTGGACGTCAACCTCCTCCGGTTCCGGCAGCACCGCAACGGTCGCCGCCGACGTGTGGATGCGCCCGCCGCTTTCGGTGACGGGAACGCGCTGGACGCGGTGGACGCCACTCTCGAACTTCAATTTCGCGAACACGCCGGTGCCGGTGACGGAGGCGACGACTTCCTTGTAACCGCCCGCTTCGGACGCATTGGCCGACATCAGCTCCATCTTCCAGCCCAGCGAATCGGCATAGCGCTGATACATGCGGAACAGGTCGCCCGCGAACAAAGCCGCCTCGTCGCCGCCGGTCCCGGCGCGGATTTCCAGCATCGCCGGGCGCGCATCCGCCGAATCGCGGGGCAGCAATTGCAGCGCCAGCGCCCGTTCGGCGGCGGGCAACTGGCTTTTGAGGATCTGCATCTCCTCCTGCGCCATTTCGCGCATCAGCGGGTCCGCGTCCGCATCCACCCCGCCCGCCATATAATCGAGCGCGGCCAGTTCCTGCCGCAGGCGACGCACCTCATGCGCGGCGCGGGCAACCGGCTCGATCTCGGCATATTCCTTAGACAGGCGCACGAACGCATCGGGCGGCAGATCGGCGCGCGTCATCGACGCCTGCACCTCATCCCGGCGCGCCTCAATCTGCGCGATGCGTTCGGGGGATATGTGCATTAGAGACCGCCCCCCGATCCGTTCGGGCTGAGCCTGTCGAAGCCCTGTCCTGTCTTGTGCGCAGAAAAAGGGCGGCCCTTCGACAGGCTCAGG
>NZ_CAVK010000039.1 GCF_000382885.1 Sphingobium indicum BiD32 | reverse complement strand
AAAACCCGGGACGCTTCAGTCGCGCCGGTAATACCGTTTGTCGGGTACAGGGTCGTTTACGCGGTCGAGATATACCCGCCGCAGGATAGGTCTTCGTGGGACGGATCTTCCAATGTAATTAACGCACTTTGCTACCAGAATAGTGGCAAGCGCAGCCCACAAAGCGGAATGATCCTGTCCGCGTCCCGACAGGGACGGATCGACGCGTCCACGGCATGGACGCAAACGATAGGGAAGTTGAGTTCAGCGCATAGCGGTCCTTGCTGTCATGTTGTTCATGTCAGGCCTCGGCAGGGATCGAACGGTCGAACAGCTCACCCGTTCGAAGCATGGTATGCATGATCATGGCGAGTTTGCGCGCGACCGCGACGGCGGCTCGTTTGAAGCCGATCTTCTCTTTGAGCTTCAGCCCCCAGATACGCAGCGCGCTATCCGCCGTGGTGCGCGTGAGGATTACGGTCGCCGCTTCGTACAGCAGTCCGCGCAGATGGTTGTCGCCGCGCCGGGATATATGACCGTCGTAATCAACTTCGCCTGACTGGTAGCGCCTGGTCGTCAATCCGACCCAGGCACCGACCGAACGCGACTTCCGGAAGTTTTCAGGGTCCTCGATTGCCGCAACGAAGGAAGAGGCGGTCACCACACCGACGCCTGGAATCGACGAAAGCAGCTGGCATTGCTCGCTCACGCGCGCGGAGGCAATAAGCTGCTTGCTCAATTCGGCAGTACGGGCGCGGATGCTTCGCCAAGCCTCGAGCACCGGCAGGATGATCTGCTCAAGCCCGGCGTTGCTCGCCAGCAAACTGCGTACATGACCCTCGAACACGCGCCCGGCGCCTTTGGGAACGACCAAGCCAAACGTCTTCATCAGACCGCGAATCTGGTTTGACAGCTGGGTCGTCATCTTGACCAGCTGATTGCGCGTTGCAACCAGCGTGCGGGTCTGCATGCTATCGAAGCTCTTCACGCGCACTGCGCGGTAAAAGCCGACCTCGGCAAGATGCGCCAGGCCGTCTGCATCATTCGCATCGGTCTTGTTCCGCGCCATATCGAGCGCCGCCTTGGCATGGCGCGCATCAATGCAGATCGCGGGCAAGCCTTCCTGCTTCAGCGCGTGGTAGAACCAGACTGACAGCGGTCCGGTTTCAAACACGACACGTTCCGCGTTCGGCGCACGTTTGCGGATGATCTCCGCTATCAGCTTGGGATCAGATGGGCATGGGCCGCGCCAAATCCGCTGGCCACCTTGGCGCACCGAGATAAAACTCTCTTTTAAAGACACGTCGATGCCGATAAACTGTCCCATGGTTGTCTCCCGTGATGCTGGGACCGGTGTCAATCGTGAGCCCGTTTTTCATCCTATCGGGGGGCAACCACCCTTCCAACGCAACGCTGATCGCGCCGGTGTTCCCAACCCCGCGATTACTCTATGTAATCGCAAGATATGCCGGAAGATTACGCCCTTAAGCATATCCGCGAAGGGCGGTTGATCCGGGTGCTCGAGGATTGGTGCGAGCCGTTTCCCGGATATCATCTCTATTATCCGAGCCGCAGGCACGCCCTGCCGGCCTTCGCGATCATGGTCGATGCGCTGCGCTATCGCGGTGCGTGACCGGCATCTGATCAAATCATGCCTCTGTCGGACGAACAGGGTGAACCCCGCTTGACGATCGGATGCGCCTGCTCAATCCTGCATCGGTGAGCCAAGCCATCATCGATCCCGCCCCTTTACGTTCCGGCCCCTCGGTGGTGCTGTCGGCGCGACCTGAAGCGATCCGGCTTGATGCGGCAACCACGGCGGTCATCATTGTCGACATGCAGAACGCCTATGCCAGCAAGGGCGGTTATGTGGACGAAGCTGGTTTCGATGTCGGCCCGGCGGCCAGCGTCATTCCAAAGATCGCCCAAGTCGTCGATGCGGCGCGCGCAGTGGGCATGCCGGTGGTGTTCCTGCAGAATGGCTGGGATTCGGGCTATGTGGAGGCAGGCACCCCGCTCTCGCCCAACTGGCACAAATCCAATGCGCTCAAGACCATGCGGGCGCGGCCGGAGCTTGCCGGGAAGTTCCTGGCGCGGGGCGGCTGGGACTATGATCTTGTCGACAGCTTGAATGTGCAACAGGACGACCTGCGCGTCCATAAGCCGCGCTATTCGGCCTTCTTCAACTCGCAGCTCGATTCCGTGCTGCGCGCGCGCGGCATCCGCACGCTGATCTTCACCGGCATCGCCACCAATGTCTGTGTCGAATCCACCCTGCGCGACGGGTTCCATCTCGAATATTTCGGCGTGCTGCTGGAGGATGCGGTGCATCATCTGGGACCGGACTTCATATGTGAGGCCAGCCTCTATAATGTCGAAAAATTCTTCGGCTGGGTCAGCAATGTCGCCGATTTCCGTACCGCTGTCGGGCAGCTTCCACCAAAGGATCATTAATGCCTTTTGAGCCGATCAATCCGCCGCAATTCCCAACGCCCATCGCACCCTATTCGGCCGGGGCCAGGGCGGGCAACACGATCTATGTGTCAGGTGTGCTGGCGCTGGGCGAGGGCGGCACTGTGCTGCATGTGGGCGATGCCGCCGCGCAGACGCGCCATGTGCTGGAGGTCATCAAGATCACGGTTGAGGCAGCAGGCGGCACCATGGCGGACATCGCCATGAACCATATCTTCCTCAAGGACCTTAATGACTATGCGGCTTTCAATATGGTCTATGCCGAATATTTTCCGGGCGACAAGCCTGCGCGCTATTGCATCAAATGCGAACTGGTAAAGCCAGACTGTCTCGTCGAGATCGCCTCGGTCGCTCATCTTGGCTGAGGCCGCAGGTCTTTACTATGAAACGTACGGGAGCGCGGACGCGCCGCCGCTGATCCTGTCCAGCGGCCTTGGTGGCTCGGCGGGCTACTGGGCGCCGAACATCCCAGCGCTCGCTGAGCATTTCCGGGTCATCGCCTACGACCATCGCGGCACTGGTCGCAGCAATCGCGCGCTTCCCGAAGCCATAACGGTCGAGGACATGGCGAGCGACGTAACCTTGCTATGGGATGCTCTGGGCATCGAGCGTGCGCATGTCATCGGCCATGCGCTGGGCGGCGCGATTGGCATCGAAACCGCCATCCGCACGGGACGGGTCGACCGGCTGGTGGTCATCAACGGCTGGCGATCGCTATCGCCGCACACAAGGCGCTGTTTCACCGCACGCCTCGCGCTGCTGCATGGCGCGGGCGAGCGTGCCTTTCTCGAAGCGCAGCCGCTGTTCCTCTATCCACCCGACTGGATTGCGACCCGTGATGGCGAACTGACGGCTGACCTCGCCCACCATCTGGCGGCTTTCCCCGGCGTCGAGACCACCGCCAGGCGCATCGCTGCCGTGCAGGCCTATGCGCCCGATCCGGCAGGGCTGGCGGCGCTTGATAACTTGCTCGTCATTGCCACCCGCGACGACTTCCTCGTGCCCTTCGCCACCGCGCTCGATCTCGCCGCACCCGTCGGCCACGCCAAAATCGCCACCTTCGACTGGGGCGGCCACGCCTGCAACGTGACGGACCCGGACGCTTTCAATCGCCTCGTTATCGAATATCTCAGGAGGTAAAGTCCATGCAGGTCGGCGTTTTCGTTCCCATCAACAATAATGGCTGGCTGATCAGCGAGAACGCCCCGCAATATCTGCCAAGCTTCTATCTCAACAAGGAGATCGCCCGGCGCGCCGAGAAGTACGGTCTGGATTTCCTGCTTTCGATGATCAAGCTGCGCGGCTTTGGCGGCAAGACGCAGTTCTGGGAATATGGCCTAGAAAGCTTCACGCTGATGGCGGGGCTTGCGGCGGTGACGGAAAAGATCAAGATCTTCGCCACCTGTCCCACGCTGATCATCCCGCCCGCCTTCGCGGCGCGCATGTGCAACACCATCGACAGTATCAGCCATGGCCGTTTCGGACTCAATCTGATCACGGGCTGGCAACCGCCCGAATATACGCAGATGGGCCTTTGGCCGGGCGACGAGCATTTCCGCAACCGCTACGACGTGCTTGATGAATATGCCCGCATATTGCGCGAACTGTGGGAGACGGGGCGCTCCGACTTCAAGGGCACATATTATCAGATGGAGGACTGCTTCGTCCGTCCCCAACCGCAAGCAGACATGAAGATCATCTGCGCGGGTTCGTCCGACGCGGGTCTGGCTTTCTCGGCGAAGTGGGCGGACTATGCCTTCTGCCTCGGCAAGGGTGTCAACACGCCGACCGCCTTCGCTTTCAACAATGACCGCCTTGCCAGGTTCACGGCCCAGACGCACCGCGACGTGTCAGTATTCGTGCTGGTGATGGTGATCGCCGCCGAAACGGACGAGGAAGCCATGGCCAAATGGCGCAGCTATAATGACGGTGTCGATCTGGAAGCCATCGCATGGCTGGCCGATCAGGGGGCCAAGGATACCGTCAACACCGACACCAATGTGCGCCAGCTCGCCGCGCCGGAAGGGGCCGTGAACATCAACATGGGCACGCTGGTCGGCAGCTACGAAAATGTGGCGCGCATGTTGGACGAGATGGCTCAGGTGCCGAACACCGGCGGGGTATTACTGACCTTCGACGATTTCCTGGAGGGCGTGGAGGCATTTGGCACCCGCATCCAGCCGCTGATGAAGAGCCGCAGCCCGATAGGCGATCGAGACGAATAAGCCATCCTCAGCCCCCGGTGCCCGCGAATGCCGTCAGGTAGGTGCGGCGCAGCGGACGATGACTTGCGGATTGCAATATTCCAGCAACCCTTCCCGGCCATTTTCCACCCCCAGTCCCGACTGCTTGTGCCCGCCAAAGGGCTGGCCTGGCCCAAGGTCCTGAACCGTATTGATCCAGACTGTCCCCGCTTCGATCCGGTCCGCCACCGCCTGCGCGGCATCAAGGTTCGTGCCCCAGACCGACGCCGCCAGTCCATAGGGGCTGTCATTCGCCCGCGCGACCACCTCATCCACATTGCTGAACTTCAGCAGCGGCAGCACCGGCCCAAAGGCTTCCTCTGCCACCACCCGGCTTTTCTCGTCGGGATTGTCGGCGATGGCGATGGGGATGAAATATCCCTGTCCTTCCGGCACGTCGCCGCCCAGCAGGAAGCGTGTCCCCGCTGATCGCGCGTCGGCGAGCAAGGCGCGGACACGGTCAAATTGCGGGCGGTTCTGGATCGGGCCGATCTGGACACCCTGTTCCGTGCCGTCGCCGATCTTCACCGACTTGGCGTAGTCGACCATGGCTGTCGCGAAACGATCATAGAGGCTTTCATGGACATAGATGCGCTTGGACGCGATGCAGATTTGCCCGGCATTGGCGAACGCCGCCCAAAACAGCCGGGGAATCACCGCCTCCACATCTGCATCGGGCAGGACGATGGCCGGATCATTACCGCCGAGTTCCAGCGTGACTCGCTTCAGATTGCCCGCTGCGCTGCGCATGACGGCCTTGCCCGTGGCGGTCGAACCGGTGAAGGCGATCTTGTCGATGCCCGGATGCTCAGTAATCCATGGCCCCAGCCTATCACTGCCGCTGACGACATTCAGGACGCCGGGCGGCAAAATCTCCCGCGCCAACTCGCCGAGTTTCAGGCTGGTCAGCGGGGTGAAGGGTGAAGGCTTGAGCAGCATCACATTGCCAGCGAGCAGGGAGGGCGCGATTTTCCATATGGCCAGCCCCACCGGGAAATTCCACGGCGCAATGGCTGCGACAACGCCGATCGGGACATGCCGCAGTTCGACCCGCCGTTCAGGTGCATCCGAAAGAATGTCCGGCTCCAGCGCCTGTCCGGCCATCTCCTGAAGCCAATAGATGCCGGTGCCGATTTCCATCGCCGCATCAGCAAGCGGCTTTCCCTGTTCACGGGTCAGCAGCAATGCAAATTCGTCGGCATGGTCCGCCAGCCGGTCACCCAGCGCGCGCAGCAGCGCCTGTCTTTTGGCAATACCCACATCTTTCCAGTCGCCAAAGGCCTGACGGGCGGCGGTGACGGCTTCATCCAGTTGCACACTCGCAATATCGGGGACATGGGCGATCACCGCTTCGGTAGCCGGATTGACCACGGCAAGCGTTTCGGTCGCCCATGCTGCCCGGCCATTAATCGTCATCGTGAAGTCGCTGGCAAAATCCATATTCATTACCCCGTTATGGCAAAAGAACCGGCTTCAACACATGACCCTGCCCAACGTCTTCAACCGCCTTGTTGATGTCATCCAGCCTGTAGAAAGTGATCAAGCGGTCGAATGGAAAGTGCCCCTGGCGCCACAAGGCAATGAGCTGTGGAATGAAAAGATCGGGCAGACTGTCGCCCTCCACTATGCCTCTGAGCGTCCGGCCGAGCACGAGACTGTTGATGTCCAGCGACGTTTCAGCGCCCATCGGCGCGGTGCCGACCAGACCGCATGTGCCGGTAACCCGTACACACTCCACAGCCTGGCGAACGACCTTTGGAACACCGGTACATTCGATCGCGTAGGCGACGCCCTCATCATTGGTCAGGGCGCGGATTGCGGCAACCGGGTCTGTGTCGGCTGCGCAAATGGCGTGGGTCGCGCCAAGGTCCAGCGCCAAGTCGAGACGGGTCTGATTCAGATCGACAGCGATGATATGGGCGCAGCCAGCCACGCGGGCAGCAAGTATCGCAGCCATGCCGACGGAACCTGCGCCGAACACGGCGATGCTGCTACCCGGCACAGGCCGAAGCGCATTCAGTACCGCTCCCGCGCCGGTCTGGATACTGCAACCGAGCGGTCCCATGATGTCGAGCGGAACGTCCTGTGCAATCTTCACGACATTGCGTTCGCTGGCCATGGCATAGTCGGCAAAGGAGGATTGGCCGAAAAAGCAGCCGCAAAGGTTACCACCGTCATGGCCGCGTAGTGTAGAGCCGCCGGCAGCACGAATACCTGCGAAATTGCGCGCGGCGAACTCCTGGCAATAAGCGGGGCGGCCGTCCCGGCAAGGCGCGCACTGACCGCAGGACGCAAAGGTCAGGACGACATGATCACCGGGCGCGACCTTGGTGACCAGCGGTCCTGTGCGCTCCACGACACCCGACCCTTCATGGCCAAGCACCGCCGGCAGCGGATAAGGAACCGACTGGTCGCGTGCGACAAGGTCGGTGTGACACAGGCCCACGCCGACAATGCGGACCAGGATTTCATCATCCCTGGGCTGATCGATCTGAACCGTTTCCAGTGTGAACCGCCCCCCGGCGTTACGGACAACCGCTGCTGCTATTTCCACGCGCTTTTCCTCATATCCCTGGACTATTCACCGTGTGGCTATCCTACCGTCCTGCGCGGTAGGGAGGGGCAGGCCACGTGTGGCTGGCCTGCCCCCTGCAATAATTCAGAACTTGCCGGTGAACTGAATTTGCACCGTACGCGGCAGCGCCGCAAAGCCGATTACGTCTGCATGGACGCCGCCCGCCGTGCCGGTGCCGCTGCCGGTGCTGGGGCCGTCCGCCATACCCGATACATAGAAGCGGTTTGTCAGATTTTTGCCGATCAGGGCGACTTCCCAACGATCATCTTCGCTGCCGATACGAACCCCGGCATCGACCTGAACATAGGAGGCGATCCGCGAATAGGGATTGCCGAAACCCGATACGATATAGCTGTCGCTATAGCGCGCATCGGCTGAAAGCCCGAACTTCAGGTTCGATCCGATAGGGGTTTCATATCGCGTCCCAAGCGAGGCCGTCCATTGCGGGGCGTTCGCCGTCGGCTTGCCGCTCAGATCCTGGAACGGGGCACCCCCCAGAGGATTATTGCCAGCTGTTGGCAAATTACATCCCTCGCTACTTTTCTGGCCTGAAAAGCAGGGTGCGATGAAGTTCTTGTACGTCGCCCTGTTGTAATTGACCGAGCCCTGGATCGAAAGGCCGTCGATCGCGCGCGGCGCATATTCAAACTCGACCTCGATGCCCTTCGATCGTGCCGCGCCTGCATTATAGGTCTGGAAGGCGAAGATTTGCGAATTGAAGAAATCGACCTGAAGATCGGTGAATTTGAAACTGTAGAGGCCCAGGTTGAAACGAAGCTGGTTGTCGAGAAGCGTCGTCTTTACGCCGATTTCGATTCCCTTGGCCTTTTCCGGCTTGAAAGTGAAATCCTCGATCGGATTGGGCGAGAAGGCGCTGTAGATGCCGCTGTTGGAAAAGCCGCCCGATTTATATGCCGTCTTGTAGGCGGCATAGACCATGAGGCCTTGTTGCGGTTTCCAGGTCAGCGTTGCTTCGGGCGACCAGTTGTTGAAGCTCTGGTCCGCTCTGGCAAAGATGTTCGGAACGAACACGCCCGCAAAGGCGGCATTCACATAGGGTTGGACGAAATAGCTGTCCTTGGTCTCGTGGGTATATCGGACGCCGCCGGTTGCCTCCAGCGTATCCACCAGCTTCCACATCACCTGCCCGAAACCGGCCAGCGTTTCGCCTTTGGTCTCGCTATTCTTCTGGAAGGTGACGTAGCGGTTTTCCGGCGCTGCCAACGAGTTTTCGACCGCAAAACCGGTCGTCCCCGCCGTCAGGACCCATTGGTCGAATACCCGCTTGGTCTTTTGATATAGTCCGCCGACCATCAGGTTGACCGACCCATCATAGCTCGTGAGTGCGCGAAGTTCGGACGAGACAGCGCGCCACGTCGCATTCTCGGTTGCCCAGGTGCCGCGATTGCTTGACTGGAAATCGCAGGCGCAGGACCAGCTATTCTTGTTTTCCTGATAGTTTGTGACGGACGTTATAGTGACGTCGTCAAGTTCATAGTTGATCGCGCCCGTCACCGCGAACGAGCGGTATCGATTATAGAGCGATCCGTCGTCCTTTGCGAAGGGCAGATCCTTGGCGATATCAGCAGGAATTGCATTCTGGTGCGTGACGAAACCCGCCTTGCAGGGGACGGCCGGGTTCAGCGAGCTGGAACCGGTGGCGCAATTATAGGGGACATAGTTCCAGGACGAATTGTTCGTCTCGCTTCGGGTGCCGGAAAGCTTGAGCGTCGCGGTCAGCCGCTCATCGGGCGTCCATTTCAGGGTGAGGCGGCCAAGCAGTTCCTTTTCGCCCGGCTGGTCGCGGGGCGCGGGCAGGGCGGTATGGGGCGTCAGCGTGCCGGTGGCAATGTCCAGTGTATTGAGCGTCACCGGGTCAGCGACATTCCTGAAATAGCCACCCCACATTTTCGATCCGCGCACCGCCACGCGAATGCCCAGCGTGTCGGACAGTGGACCCGATGCAATTGCTTCGACCTGGGCTTGTTCAGAGCGCAACTCATAAGCCGTGCGGGCGGTAAATTCCCAGTCCGGTGTAGGATCGGCCGTCGTGATCGAAACTACGCCGGCGGTCGCGTTCTTGCCGAAAAACAGAGCCTGCGGGCCTTTCAATATCTCCAGCCTTGCAAGATCGAAAAAGCCTTCATTGATCACGCGACCTTGTCCGTAATAGACGCCATCGACCACCACGGCGACCGACTGTTCGATGCCGATCGAGGTTGCCGATGATCCGATGCCGCGCAGGGTCAGGGTCGCGCCCGAACCGTTGGAGGCTCGCCCGACCGAGAAATTCGGCGTCGATGCGGCGACCTTCTCCAGGCTGGTGAGATCCTTCTGGGCAATCTGCTCGGCCGAAAGGGCCGTCACGGCGACGGGTACGTCCTGCACGCTTTCGGAGCGCTTGCGCGCCGTCACGACGATGTCCTGAAGGCCTCCCTGGGATTGATCGGCTGCAATGCCATCGACGTCGTTCGCTGCTACCGGGCTGGCCAGCACACCCGCCAGCGCCAATGCACTGCCCGCGAATTTGAGATTTGAGATTATATTGTTCATCTTTTTTCCCCTCCTTGATGTTGTTATCGCGCAGTCAGCGCAAAATGATGCAGGGTGGATTACCCGTCTCGCCACACTGCAAGCGCATCCAGCGCCTCGACCTCGTCGCCCCGCGCCAGCAGCGGATTGATCTCCAGCGTGACAAGGTCAGGGCCAAGCGCCAGCGCGGCATTGCCGATCTTGCACATCGCTTCCGCCACCGCGCCCAGATCCGCCGCCGGCGCGCCGCGATAGCCGTCGAGGATGCGCCGGGCGCGCAACTCGTCGAGCATCGCGCGAGCTTCTGTTTCGTCGATTGGCAACAGGCGCAGGCTGGTGTCGGCGAGCAGTTCGATCCACACGCCGCCAAGGCCCGCGACGATCACCGGCCCCCAGGGGGACTGCGCGATTCCCACGAACAGTTCGATGCCGACCGGCCGCATCGGCGCCACCAGACATCCATCGATCGGCGCATCCGGATAGGCGGCCCGCGCAGCGGTCATGATCGCGGCAAAGGCGTCCCGAATGGCCACCTCGCTATCCAGATTCAGTCTGACGCCGCCAATATCGCTTTTGTGCTGGATGGCGGACGAAGCGATCTTGAGCACGACCGGCCCCCCAATGGCCCGCCATGCCTCGACCGCCTCGTCCGCTGTTGGGGCGCGTTCAACCTGTATGACCGGCGCGCCCTGACCTTGAAGATAGATGAGAGTTTCATATTCGGATGCCGGTCTTGCGGATGTGATTGCCGCTTGCCTGGAAAGGCCGGTATCGGCTTTGCCTTTCCTGACGCGCCGTTCCGACCAGCGTTGCGCGGCAGCAAGCGCCCGGACCGCAAGGTCCAGCCCCCCGGTAACAGCTGGTATGCCCAGCTCCGCCATCAGGTTGCGCGAAAAGGCGCTCACTGGCCTGATGGCCTGATTGATCATGATGCCGGGCGTTTTCGACGCTGCCAGCCCGGCGCCGATGCAGGTCAGAGCCGTCCGATCGACAAAATCCCCGCCGTCGCGTGGCAGGTCATAGACGCAAGCCGTCAGCCCGATCGCCGGATCGGCGGCGAGAATGGTCAATATGCGTTCAAAAAGCGAGGGATCCCGCACCGCAGCGCCCGTCACGTCAAGCGGATTGAAGATCGCGCCATAGTCCGCGATCACCGCCTGCAATGTTGCGCGCGTCGCTTCCGCAAAGGGCGGCAGTGCAAGGCCCGCCAGATCGGCCGTGTCGGCAATGACTTCGCACGCACCGCCAGAGATGGAGATGATCGCGACGCCGCCCTCGATTGGTCCCGTGTGTGCCAGCACCCCCGCTGTCACCACCAGTTCCTCGATCGAGGTGACGCGGATGATATTGTCCTGCGCACAAACGGCGTCGAAGATGCGATCATCGCCCGTGACCGACCCGGTATGCGCCTGTGCAAGCTGGCTGGCGAGTTCCGTGCGTCCGACCTTGAGGATGATGAGAGGCTTGCCCGCTGCCGCCGCCTTGCGCGCGGCAGTGCGGAACGCGGCAGGATCCTTGATCGTCTCGGCGAACACGGCAATGACCCGTGTGGCCTCGTCCTGCGCCAGATAGTCGATCACCCGTGCGGTATCGAGATCGGCCTCATTACCGGTCGCAATCGCATAGCTGAGGCCAATGCCCTGCTGCTGCGCGAAATTCGCGATGACATTGGTGGTCGCCCCGCTCTGCGAGACAATGGCGAGATGCCCCCTCAGATACTCTTTGCCCACGGGAAAGGGCGAAACCGGAATATCATGCACATAGTTGATGAAGCCCAGGCTGTTGGGACCCAGCAACGTCACGCCCTTGTCGCGGGCATAGGCAATCAGCCCGTCCTGCTTTTGGGTCCCGTCCGGCCCTGCCTCGGCATAACCCGACGAGAGGATCAGCGCATGGCGGATGCCGGCTTCAGCGACATCTTCAAGGGCTTCGCGCACTGCGTCGGTCGGGACAAAAATATAGGCGATATCCGGCACGGCAGGCAGATCGCGGCAGGATGTCACCGCGGCGCGCCCATGCGCAGGGGTGCCGCGCTTGTTGACCAGCCAAACCTGGCCGTCATAGCCCATCGCACCGAAATTGCCGTGGATCAGCTGTGACCAGGCCGATTTGTCGGTCGCCCCGACCAGCACCACCGATCGCGGCTGGAAGAATATATGGAGATTATGATTCACCGACCGCTCCATTGCGGCGCGCGCTTCTCGACGAAAGCGCGCGGCCCTTCCCTGAAATCCTCCGACCGCATCAGCAGGTCGACCGCCGCCTGCATGGCCAGGATCGACTCTGCCTCGGTCACCTCCTGCGTGGCCCGCGCGATTTTCAGGCTTTCGCGCACCGACAGCGGGGCGTTGGCGGCAATCTTGCGGGCATAGTCCAATGCCGTCTTGAGTACGTCGCCGTCCGGCACGACCGCATTGACCAGACCGAGCGCGTAGGCTCGCGCCGCATCCACCGGTTCGCCCACAGCGATCATCTCCAGTGCGATGGCGCGGGGTATCTGGCGCGGCAGACGATAAATGCCGCCCGCGCCGGCAATCAGCCCGCGCTTCACTTCCGGCAGGCCAAGCACCGTATTCTCGCCGACAATGCGCAGGTCGCAGGCCAGCGAAAATTCCAGACCACCGCCCAGCGCGCTGCCGCGCACCGCAACGATCCACGGCTTGTCGCGTTTTGATTCGACGAACCCGCCAAAGCCGCCATCGGGCGTATTCAGATCCGCCGCGCATCCGGCGGCGACTTCGGCAAGATCGGCGCCCGCGCAAAAAGTCGGCCCGCCGCTCGATGTCAGCACCACCACCCGGACCGAAGGGTCCGCTTCGGTTTCCTTGACGATGGCGTCCAGCCGCCGCGCGACCGCACCATTGACCGCGTGGCGCTTTTCGGGACGGTTCAGCGTCACGACGGCAATATGGTCATCGACGCGTTCCAGCAGGACGACGTCGGCTTCATGAGACATAAGGGCACTCCGAAGGATCAGGCCGAAGGGTCAGGACTGGGCCAGACGCGCCGATGCATCCCCTCTCACCGCGACGGGGCGAGAAGGCGCTTCCAGCAAAGCTGGCGGATTATATGTCGGGGTCGGGGCAGGCCGCAGCGTGGCGGCAAATCAGTGCAGCGTTGCTTTCATATATGCTCTCCCAATTCTATTTGGCCGTTGCTGTCCGCCATGCGGATCGGCTCTTCTCATTATGCGACGCTAGGGCAGCCGAGCCGTTCCTGTCTAATATGGATAGAAAGCTTCTTGATAAGAAATCGCTATCAAGCCGCAACGCGCAGTGACTGGGCAGCGAAATTCCACAACGCGGTCACGGCGGGCCGCCGGTCGCCTGTGCGGCGGACAAGGTTGAGGTTGAACGACAGCGAAGGCTCGTCGAGCGCAAGGACGGAGAAATTGTCAGGCATGTGCGGGACATCGCGCTGCCATTCGCCGATCAGCACGGCTATGCCCGTCCGCTGGCCGAATTGCAGCATGGCCGTCAGGCTCGATTCTGGCAGATAGGTCAGGGATATGCCTGCGGTTTCCAGGATCGGTGCCACGGAATCATGGAAGGCCGGATTGACGTTGCGACGAAAGATCGCAACCTTCTCCCCCGCAAATGCGGACAGGGTCAGGGGCTGCCGCGCCGTTCTGACGCGCTCCATCGGAACGAGCAGCCCCAGCCGATAGCGACCGAGCACGAGCGCCTCACTATGCGGATCGACATGCGGACCAACCGTGAAGGCCATGTCGATTTCGCCCTCGCCCAGACGCTTGAGCAACTCCACCGTCCAGGCATTATGGATCTCGATCTCATAGCGGGGATGTCGGGCCAGAAAGCCGTCGATAATCGCAGTTCGCGTCGGCATGTCCGCCGAAAAGTCGGGCGCGCCGAGATTGAGATAGACCGCCGCCTGATCGCGGATGCGCCGGGCACTTGCGGCCGCGCGCTCTGCCGCCACCAGATAGTCCTGGGCGACCGGCAGGAAGGACTCAGCCTCTGGCGAAACGATGACGGCGCGGGTGCGGTTGCGGTCGAACAACTGAAAACCAAGATGCTCTTCCAGCCGCCGGATCTGGACCGAGAGCCATGGCTGTGCAATCCGCAGCCGTTCGGCCGCGCGCGTGAAGGAGCGTTCATTGGCAACCGCAACGAAACACCGAACCAGCCGGATGTCGAGATCGTTCATCGACTCTCTCCCCTTTTGACTGCGCGCCGTCAGCGCATTTTATGACGGAGAATTTAGCGTCTCCAGACGATCCTGTCCTGCACTCTCACCGCCTGGCCGGATGACCCGACCGGCTGCCCTTCCTCCGCCATCAGGAAAGCCAACATCGCACCATCGTCCTGCGGGACATGCGCCAGGAATCTCGCGCCATCGGGTGCGCGGGCGACCAGCGTGGCATGGCGCGGCACGCCGTTGCGATCGAATGGTATGGTGAAGGTTTCGATGACGCCTTCACCCTCATAATCCTCCAGCAGTTCTGGCGCGTCGCCCCGCCGCCGGTCGGCCTCCGCCTGGACATTATAGTCCTGCGGGAAAGTGCCGGCTCGCACCGGGCGTCGCGTGAATAGCAGCGAATGGCTATGCGTTGCATAGCCGCCATTGGCGACGATCAGGCCATGCTCGCCCTCGCGCCGCAGCTTTCGCACCATTTGCGCGGCGGCGTGCATCATGCAGTTGCCGATGGGACCGCCCCCGAAGGTGAGGCCGCCATAGACGCTTGCGGGCCGGTCGAGTGGCCAGTTCAACACCCTCCGCGCCATTTTCGGGACGCAGGGAAAGCAGGAGTAAAGCTCGACATGATCGATATCGCCCGGCGTCAGCGCGTTGCGTTCCAGCGCAGCCGTCACGGTGGCCTCCAGACTCGCTGAACGGGCAAAGCTGTCGCGCTTCAGGAAATCCTCATCCTCATGCGCGGCAGCGCCCGCCCCGACATAGATGAGCCGATCTTCAGGAACGCCAAGGTCTTGCGCCATGGCGAGGCTGGCGACAATCACCGCCGCACCCATATTGACCGATGCATTAGCGACCATCAGCTTGGTATAGGGGAAACTCACCATGCGGTTGTTCGCATTGACCTCCGCAATATCGTCAGGCGACACCGCCCGGCGCATCCAGGCATAGGGATTGGCGGCGGCGACGGTTGAAAAGGCCGACCATATCTGCGCCGTTTCGTGCTGCCCCTCCGCCAGGCTTTGCCCCCAGGCGGCGCGTGTGGCATTCTCATAGAGCGGATAGACGTCAATCGGCGTCAGCAGGCCATATTTGCGCGCCAGCGGCCCGGCAAGTGCCGCCGCGACCTCCGTGCCAGAGCTTTTGGGCGGCGTCCTTCCGGCCGCCATATCGGCTTGCGCCCGCTTGGCGGCTGTCCGCAGCGCCTCCGCTCCAACCACGGCCGCCAGCTGGATTTCGCCCCGGCCAATCAGGTTGGCGGCATCGTTGATCAGTTGCAGCGGGCCGTCGCCGCTTGCCTCGAACGTCTTGACGGCGCGAAGGGGCGGGCGCGGCAGCAGGGCGGCAAGATCGTCCTGCGGCGCGGGATTGGGAAAGGATATCTGGTCCTCGACGCCCAGCCATTCCAGCCGGTCCAGAACGCGCGCGCCCAGTTCCGCTTCGGCTTCCCGCATCGCCGCCAGCATCAATGCGATCGAATCCAGCCCGTCGATGTCGATTTCCGGCCGATCGCAAATCTCGCCAACCGCGATCAGGACCGGGATCCGGCGCGCATCATCCTGTTCCACCCATCTCTCCTTGCTAACTCCACCGCCGATCAAGCGCGGACCACCGGGACGTAGCCTGCTCTGGTCCGAACAATATGGATGAAACTCAAATTACGGCATGGAGAGGTGCCCGGCTCCTAGTGTTTTGGAGAGGAAAGACGATGTGTGGATACTTTCAGGCGTGGGAGATAAGGGGCAAAATATAGCCAGATCAGCGCCCGCAAAGGTGGCGCAGTGCGCGCGCAATATCCAGGCGATGTTCGGTGGCATTGACAGCGCACATCATCACATCACGACGCTACCCGGTGGCGCCTATTCCTGCTTGCCGCCATCCCAGCGGATTTCGCTGGCCGCGATGATCGACTGACCGCGCATGATCGACCAGAGGCGATGAGGGGTTTTGGGATCCCAGTCGATCGCCTGGCCCTCTGTCGCGATGGGGATGGTGGCCAGCAGCTCCAGCGTCGATCCGGCGCTTGGCAGGCGCATGACATATAGCTCCGGCCTGTCATGTCCCGTGACATATAGTTGCCCGTCGGCGCTCCAGCTCATACCCGAACAGCTGAAAGGCGCAAAGCGCGCCAGTACCTCGGCTGGGAACAGCCAACCGCGCAATTGCCGGAAATTATCGTCAAGCTGCACCAGCGTCGTGTAGCGATGGTCGCGGTCGGCTCCCCTGCCTTTTCCGTCATAACTGGCGAACATGGCCCACCATGTCCCATCATGCCGATCAAGCGCGGTCAGCGATCCCGGCCCCATGCCCAGACTGATACTGCGGATATGGTGCAGGCTTTTCGTATCGAAGATTTCAACGGCGCTGATCTGCGGCACGGCGGGATAGTTGGAGGCGGCGCATATCAGTTCGCGGCCGACCACCGTGCAGCTGTTCATATGCGCAAACAGTTTCCGGTCACCCTTCCACTGCGCGATACGGACGCCGTCGCTGATCCGGTATTTGCCGATCCGGTCATTGTCGATGGCATAGATGTGGACGCCATCGGAGGCGACGCCCTGCCGTGCCTCCTCGGCCGCTATGCGTAAAGTAACCGGTGCGCTGTTCGCAGGGACCGGCGGCGCGGCAATGCCCTGAACGGCAAGCGACACTGGCAGGAGGAGAGGAGCAAGCATGACCGACCTATATCCCGATATTTGTGACGGGTTCATGATCGGCGCAACAATGACAGCATATTCGTCCAGACTTCATCGTTCCGTCACGAATAGTGCATCAGCCTGTTATGAATGTCCGACATGGGCGGGTCATGCAGTGCTTCCGTCAGCCGCTATCGCCGAACGATGAAGCTATCGTCGATAGCGATTGTGAAGCCGTTTCGCCGCCGCATGTCCTGGTCTTTCTTCATGGCCCCGGACCGGGCGGAGTCGAACGCATTGCGCTGCGGCTGATCACGGGCTGGCGGCGGGCCGGGATGGACGTGCGCCTGATGCTCGGCAATCCGGCAGGGCCGATGCAGCATGACCTGCTGCCCGGCGCTGCCAACCAATATCTGCCTCCCTGGCCGCTGATCGGTCGCCGTCTGGCAAGCCTGCGCCTTTTGATCGCGACATTGCGCGCCATTGATGCGCGCCCACCCGACATTCTGTTTTGCGCGGGCAATGTCTATGCGATCGTGGCTGTGCTGCTGAAATTGAGGCTTGGACGGCGCTGCCCTCTCCTTCTTGCCAAGGTCAGCAACGACCTGATGCGATCCGACATGCCGGGGATCATGCGGCCCTTCTATCGCCTTTGGTTGCGGATACAGGGCAAGGCGATCGACCATTTTGCCGCCTTGTCCGATCCCATGGCGCGCGAAGTGGTGGCGCGGATGGGCGTTGATCGCGCGCATGTGCATGTCGTGCCCAACCCGGTGCTGGCGCTGGCGGATCTTGATGCTGTTGTCCCATCGCCTTCATCATTGCCCCCGCAACAGGGCAGGCGTTTCGTGGCTGTCGGTCGGCTGGAACGGCAGAAAAATTATCCGCTGATGCTGCGCGCCTTTGCAGCGGGCAGCGGCCCGGACGACAGGCTGACCATCTTCGGACAAGGCCGTGCGCGATTCCGGCTGGAACGCCTTGCCGAACGCCTCGGTATCGCGGCGAAGGTGCGTTTTGCCGGGTTTAACGCCAATATCCGTGGCCAGTTGCCGCACCATGATGTGCTGCTGCTCTCGTCCCGTTATGAAGGGCAGCCGGGCGTGGTAGTCGAGGCGCTGGCCTGCGGCCTTCCGATCATCGCCACCCGCTGCTGCGCGAGCATCGCCCCCCTGCTGGACGATGGCGCGCTCGGCACGCTGATCGATGGCGGCGATGAAGCCGCGTTCGCCAATGCCATCCGCACCGCGCACCGGGATAGGCAGGACCGCCCGCGCGCCCGCGAAAAGTCAGCGGCGTTCACGATCGAACGCGCCGTCCCCGCCTATCGCGCGCTCTTCCATCACATGCTGGCAACGCCCGCGCACCAGCAACGCGCCACCCTTGCCAGGCCCCGTTCGCAATCCCCTCTGGAGGCGCCGCTATCATGAGCCATGCCGATGCCCTTTCCCCGCTGATCCATGCGCCGGGCGCAGGCGCGATGCTGGACCCGACCCCGCTCGTGCGGTCCGGCCGCAACTGGACGGCATGGTTCGGGCCGGTCATCTCCTTTGCGATATTGGCGGTCGTGTTCGTTCAGATCGGCTCGTTCGATTTTCACAAACTCATCGCGATGCTGCCGCGAACGCCGCTCTTCTGGCTGGTGTTCGCCGTGACATACAGTCTGACGCCGCTATGCGACTGGGTCATCTTCAACCGATTATGGTCAATCCCGACCGGCGGCCTGTCGGCCCTGTTCCGCAAGCGGATCAGCAACGAACTGCTGCTCGGCTATGTCGGCGACGTCTATTTCTACGCCTGGGCGCGGCGTCATGTGACGATGGCGGGATCCCCCTTTGGCGCGGTGAAGGATTCAGCGATCCTGTCGGGTGTGATGGGCAATGTCGTCACGCTGGCAATGCTGCTCTTCACGCTGCCCCTGTTGTCATCGCTGCGACTGGCCATGGACGGGCGGGCGCTGGGGATATCGCTCACCATCCTTGTGGTGACGTCCTTTGGCCCCATCCTGTTCAGTCGCAAAGTGTTCAGCCTGCCCTGGCCGGAACGACGAATGGTGGCGGCGGTGCATCTGGCGCGGATCATCGCCAATGTGCTGCTCTATGCGACATTGTGGCACCTGCTGCTGCCCGATGTCGCGTTGAGTTGGTGGTTCATGCTTTCGACGCTACGGCTGGTCCTGTCCCGTCTGCCGATGGTGCCGAACAAGGATGTGCTGTTCGCAGGCGTGGCCGTATTCCTCGTCGGGCGTGAACTGGAAATTGCGCAGGTTTTGGCGGTAATCGCCAGCCTGCTGCTCGCCGCGCATCTGCTGGTCGGACTGATCCTGGGGCTGAGCGGGCTTGTGAAACAGCGGAGGCAGGCATGAAAGTCCTGGCGCTTTGGGCGATCAGCGTCATCGCCGCCGCAGCGACGCCGACCATACCATCAACCCCTGATCTGGGTAAGGCGGAAGCGCGCTGTCGCCCAGGCGAAAATGGCCCCTCCTTGCTGCTCGACATAGTGGGGTTGAAGGATCGCGAAGGCCGCCTGAAGGCGGAGGTCTATCCCGCCAACGATCAGGACTTTCTTCAGGACGACAATATCCTGATTTCTCAGGGCAAGATTTTCCGCCGGGTCGAAGTACCAGTCGGACAAGGCTCCACGCAGAACGGCTATACCGCGCAAATATGCGTCCGTGTGCCGGGTCCGGGCCGTTATGCGGTCAGCGTGCTGCATGATCGCGATGGCAACCGGAAATTCGGGCTGTCGGTCGATGGCGTCGGCTTTGGCGGCAATCCCAAACTGGGCATGGGCAAACCCAAGGCTGCGTCGGCCACGCTGGTCGTCGGCACGGGCCCGACGCGCGAGCGGATCATCATGAATTATCGCCGGGGGCTGTTGTCCTTCGGCCCGGTCAAGGCGCTTTAGACTATGCGGATCGTCGATATATGTGCCTTTTACGCGCCGCAGGGCGGCGGCGTGAAAACCTATGTCCGGCACAAGATGCTGGCGGGGCCGGCGCGCCGGCATGAAGTCATCATTCTCGCGCCGGCGGCGCAGGCGCATGTCGAATATTTCGGCGATCATGGGCGTATCGAATATGTGCCGGGTCGCCGCTTCCCGCTCGACGGGCGCTATCATTATTTTCACGACGAAGCGGCTCTGCACGCCCGGTTGGACGCGCTGCGTCCCGATCTGGTCGAAGCATCGACCCCGTGGGGCAGTGCATCGATGGTCGCCAACTGGCGCGGCGATGTGCCACGCAGCCTGATCATGCACGCCGACCCGCTGGGCAATTATGCCTATCGCTGGTTTCGCAGCCTTGCCAGCCGTGAGCAGATCGACCGTGGGTTCGACTGGTTCTGGCGGCATTTGCGGCGTCTGGACGCACGCTTCGATCATATCGTTTGCGCCAGCGACGAACTGGCGACGCGGCTTGCAAATGGCGGTTTGCGGCATGTCGTCACCAACCGCATGGGGGTGCAGCCCGGCATATTCTCGCCCCGGCACCGCGACCCCGATCTGCGGCGACGACTGCTGCAATGGTGTGACCTGGATGAGGACGCGCTCTTGTTGCTTGGTGCGGGCCGCCACGCGCCGGAAAAACGGTGGCCGATGATCATCGAAGCCGTGACCGCCTGTGGCTTTGACCGGCCGGTCGGCCTCATCATTGCGGGCGATGGTCGCGCGCGCGCCAGCGTGCAACGCGCCGCGGCCGACAATCCGCATGTCCGGCTGATGGCACCGGTCAGCGACCGCCATGCCTTCGCCAGCCTGCTCGCCAGCGCCGACGCGCTCGTCCATGGCAGCGAATCCGAAACCTTCTGCATGATCGCGGCAGAGGCGCGGGCCAGCGGCATTCCGATGTTCCTGCCAGATGGCGGGGCGGCGGCGGATCATCTGGTGCCCGGCGCTGGCCATCATTACCGCGCGGCGGACGCATCCAGCCTGGCGGCTGCCATTCGCCTTTTCCTGATGCAGGGGCCAGCCGGGCATCTTGCCCATGCCCGCGCCGTGGCTACCGACACGCGCACGATGGACGCGCATTTCGCCGATTTGTTCACCCTCTATGAAGGGACCAGACGGAGCCTTCCGCTGGCTGCGTGACAGTTACTGGTCGGATCAGTGACGCTGCCGCCATCGAACTTTCATCATATTCCGATCATTTCGGCTATGTCATCGCCTATGACCGCCAGCGCCCGCAACTGGCGCTGGCCGATGCCAGCCCTGCGCCGAAAGGCGAGTATCGCTGATGCGCAGCCTGTATCTGCTCGGCCTGGTTGCGCTGGCGCTCCAGAGCGGCACCGCATCGGCGCAGGACATATTCGTCGACCAAAGCATCAGCTTCACGTTGAAGCCTGCGATCCGGCGATCGCCCCTGCTGGAGGCGCGCAGGACCAGCCCCGATTATGGCTGGATCGGCGCGATCCCCGCGCTGCCCGGTGATGAGCCAGACCATATCGTGGCCCTGCGCCTCCAGCGCCAGAGCCGCCGGCTCATCGGGGCGCAGGCTGATATTTTACCCGCTATGGGCGCATCAGGCTACGATCACCGCCCGCGCAGCCGCACGCGGATGTTGTCGGTCGAGGATCATTTCGCTCTTTCCGATCAGGTCGCGATGACGCTGGGCTTTGCCGGGCTGAAAGTCAGCAACCGCAATGCCAATGTGACGATCGGCAGTGGTGATGATCGGCTGCGCGCGCGGGACTGGTTCCTGCCCCACGCCGTCGTCCACTACCGACCCACATCTGCAATCACGCTGTCGATGGACTATAACGAGTCCATGCGCGCCTATGGCGATACCGGCTTTACCGGCCCGCTCGGCCTTTCGCGCCCCGATTTCGATGCTTTGCGCCGCTCCCTCCGCCCTGAAAAAAGCCGGGTCGCCTCGATCGGCGGTCAATGGTCGGGCGGGGACATGATGGTGACGACCAGCCTCTATCGTGCCGACATCCGCAATGGTCTGTCCTTTGCCGATCGCGCCTACCTACCCGCCAATATCGGGTCTGCCCGCCTGCTTGGCGTCAGGATGATGGCCCGGCATCAGCTGACGCCGCGTATCGACTGGTCCGTCCGCTATCAGCAGGCGGCGGTGGAAACCATGACCGGGCGATCCGTGCAGGAACGGGAAATGGTCCTTGCCGCCGCCTGGACCAGCCGGGCGTGGCGTGTCGCCGCGCAAGGATCGCGCACCGGTCGTGCGGCCCTGGCCGCACTGGGCACCCAACAATCGCCCCTGCGCGCCGAAGGCAGCATCGAATATACGCCCGTGCAACAGGGTCGCCAGCGATTGCGCTTTGCCGCGCGCTTCATCAATCCCAGCCGCCTTGTCAGCATCGGCCTGTCCGGCCCGACCGCGATGGGCAGCCTCCATGCCGTCGACCAGACCCGCGCGGTCATGTTCAGCGCCGACATGGGCTGGTAGGCATCCTGCCCTGTGATGACCAAGGCTGTCCGCATACCCCCGCTGTATATTTTCCTGCTGTTGCTGGCCGTGCTGCTGGGTATTGCGGCCCTCCGGCCGATCGACCATGATGAAGGGCAATATGTCGCCGCTGTGGCATTGATGCGATTGGGCCTGCCCTATCGCGATTTCGCCTATCTCCAGACACCGTTGCAACCCCTGCTTTTCGCCCCGCTGGCCTGGCTGTGCGAGGGCTGGCTGTTCCTCACCCTGCGCGCCGTCAACGCCCTGTGTGCGGCGGGTGCGGCGGCGCTGTTATATCGGGCCGTTTGCAGCGCGGGCGGGTCTGCGCGCAGCGCCGGGATCGCCGCCATGGCGCTCGTCACCAGCCATGCCTGTCTGTTCGCCGCCACGGTTGCGCGGAACGACGCCTTGCCCCTGCTCCTGCACATGGCCGGTCTCGCGCTGCTCATCGACGCGCTCGGCACGGCTCGCCGCCCGCAATTCTTCATGCTCGCCGGGCTTTTGCTGGGAGCCGCCGCGTCAGCGAAGATCAGCTATGGCCTTCCCGCCGCTGCCATAGGCCTGTTCGCGCTGCTGAATATGCGGCGTATCGGCCCAATGGGCGTCCTCCTGGCACTGGCTGTGGGCGGGGTCGCGGGTGGATTGCCGACCCTGATCCTGTGGGCGATCGCGCCGGATGCGGCATGGTTCGGCATTATCGACTATAGCCTGAAGGCACCACTGGAATGGCAGATGCTGAACGAGCGCGCCTATATGGTGGAAACCCCGCTCAGCGCATTGCGGCTGCTGCGTTTTCTGGGGCAGGGGTCGGCGCTTCTTGCGCTTGTCGTGATTGGGGTGTCCCTCCTGCGTCGATCAGGAAAATCCTCCATGACGACAGGCCTGCTCGACTATGTGATCCTCGCCGGACTGATCGCGGCGTGGCTGCCCCGGCCCATTTATGTGCAATATCTGGTGCCGCTGCTGCCCGCCCTGTTTCTCCGCTTCGGCCTGTTGCTGGACGATCTCCGCTGGTCGCGCGCCGCCGCCATTGCGGCCCTGATGCTGTGCATGGCGGCAGGCATGGCCGAAACCGCCATCCGCATCGCCCCGAACATCGCGCGCGTCCACAGTCCCATCCTGTCGGCGACCTATGATGCCCATGCGATCGGGCGAAGCGTGCGTGCTGCCGGAATCAAAGGCCCGATCGTCAGCCTGGCCCCGGAGCGGGTCGTCGACAGCGGGATTTCGCTCGATCCGCGTTTTGCCGCCGGTCCCTTCCTCTATCGCACGCATGATTTGCTCACCCCGGCGCAACAGGCCGCCTTCCATGTGCTGAACGGCGCAAGCGTCGCGGACGGCCTGACCCGCCATCTCCCCGCAGTGATCGTAACGGGGCAGGAAAGCGCGCCTGCACCAGCCAATCCACACGGTCTCGATTCACTCCTGGTCGCCTGGGCGGTCGCGCATGACTATCGCATCCTGTCGCTTCCGTCGGGGGAGGGCGCGCTGTATCTCCGGCAGGAATGATGGCCTATATTACAAGCAGCCTGCAAAGGATCACGAAGATCAGTCATCTGCCAAAACAGCGCTGGAGCGCACGATATTCTATCTAGTGCACATTGCGCGCTCCAGTTTTCGCGACGCCCTAATAGTCAAATTTTACGTTCAGCCCATAGGCGCGTGGCGCCGCCGGTACAGCCAGATCGCCCAGCGCGCTGCCCAGCTTCTGGACATGATATCGCGCATCGGCCAGGTTCCTGACCCACAATTCGACACCCCAGCTTGATGACGGCCGAAATTCAATCGATCCGTTGACGATCCCGAAGGCCTCCTGTCGCAGCCGATTGTCGACCTCGAAATAATAGCCATCATTATAGCTGTAGAGCGTCGAAAGCTGCAGTTCGCGGCCATTGCCAAGGTCGGCGGTATAGGATGCGCCGATATTGGCGGCAAAGCGCGGTGCCAGCGGCGTGTCATTACCCTTTGCGCTGCTCAGACAAGTCAGGTTGCCACCCGTCGCTGTGCCTGTGGTCTGACCTGCTGCCCGCCCCGTCGGCGTGCAGACGGCAGGACGCGGATAGGTGAAGGGCGCAAACGGAAAATCCGCGAATTTGGAACGCATCAGCGTGGCTGAGCCGAACAGGCGCAGCCCGTCGACCGGCGCGGCCTCAAACTCCGCCTCTATGCCGTCCACATCCACCGACGCGGCATTCAGCAATGTCGGCTGCGCGCCCAGCGTCACCGCGGCGCGGACCTGATAGTCGCTGATATCATAATGATAGGCCGACAGGTTCAGGCGCAGCCGTCGGTCGAGCAATTCGGTCTTCAGGCCAACTTCATAGGCGTCGTTAAATTGCGGATCGACCGGGGGATTGGCTGGCGACTGCAACGCCCAGAGGCCCGACTTGAAGCCGCGATTATAGGATGCATAGACATTGATGTCGCCGCTGAGATCCTGGCGGATCGCCAGCCGGTAGGTGAATTTGCCATAGGTCAGCGAATCCGTGCGCGGCGCGAGCGACTGGCCGATGAACATCGGGGTTCCGGGCACCAGGCCGACGGGCGTCTGCTGGCCACGCAGGGTGCGGTCATCGCGGGTATAGCGCAATCCCGCCGTGACATGGGTGGACGGGGTCACAGCATAGGTTGCTTCGGCAAAGGCGGCATAGGAATGGGTTCGCATCGATGCCGTCAGGTCCGATCCTGCATCCACGCCGCCAAAGGCCGTGCCACGCTGCTGCTGGTTTACCAGCGCGGCCTTGTTGCGCAGAAAGAACAGACCCGTCTGCCAGCTTAGCGGTTCGGTATCGTTGGACGAGAGGCGAATTTCCTCCTGGAAGGAATCCGTTTCGGAATGGATCGCATAGCGCGCCAACGGCAGTTGCGCGCCATCGGGGTCCAGCCCGCTGCGGGTCTTGTTGCCGCGAAATCCGGTAATGCTGGTCAGCGTCGCCCAGTCCAGATCGAACTCGGCGGTCAGGTTAAAGCCATAGATGCGCTGGCGCACCCGCTGATAGGCGGATGTGTTCGTATTATAGTCGCCGGGAAATTGCGTGCCGCCCGTGCCGACCGATCCTTCCGCAACCCTAAAGATGGAGGCGAAATCATCGTCGGATTTGCCATATTCGCCCGACAGCATGATCTTCGTCCGGTCGTTGGGCCGCCAGACCGCCTTTGAGCGCGCACCCCAGTGCCAGCCAAAGCCGACCTTGCGTCCGGTCTCCAGATTGCGACCCCAGCCATCCACCTGCCGCGTTCCGGTCAGCGCAATATCGGTGCTCAGCGTATCGGTCAGCGGACTGGCCGCATATAGCTGCCCGCTATAGCTTTCATAATTGGCAATCCCGACCTGCCCTTTCACCACGACATCGCGGCCCGGTTCGCGCGTGATGACATTGATCAGGCCACCGGACGCATTCCGGCCGAACAGGGTGCCCTGTGGTCCCTTGAGTACCTCGATCCGCTCGATATTGTTGAAGCGAAAGACGGTCTGGCCAAGATCGGGGAGATAGACGCCATCGACATAGATCGCATTGGCCCCTTCCTCACCCGTACCGCCGCTGGTGTTGCCCACGCCGCGCACGAAAAATATGCCGGACGGGCCGGATCGGGTCAGCTGGACGCTTGGCACGGCCTGCGGCAGGCTGGTCGTGCCGCCGATCCCGCCGCTTGCCAGCGCATCCGCCGTGATTGCGGTCACCGCAATCGGCACATTCTGAAGATTCTCTTCCCGTCGCTGCGCCGTTACGACAATCTCTTCCAGCCCGCCGCTTTGCGGAGCCGACATATCCTGCGCCTGCGCGGGCATGGCCAGCAGGGCAGTGGCGATCGCCAGGCCTGCACTGGTCATGCGATGTTCGCTTGGCGCGCGAAAGGGTGGTGAAACTGTCATGGCATCTCTCCCTGTAGCTGCCCAGGGTGCCGATGTTGGGCATCGGTTTCTCGGTCTGGACCGGCATCACCCTATCAAGCCGCCGGAGGTGATCGACCGCGAAGTCCCACTAGTGCCTGCCGGATCAAGCGGCCATTCCCGCTCCATCAAGGCCATTCCATCCCGGTCAAATGTCGCACCAGCGCACCTGCCGGGATGGGCCGGACAGCATGATCTTTGCGGAGAAACGGGCGGCGCGCTCTGGCCTTAGTCGGGGAGGGTGATCGCCCGCGCGGCCAGTATCTGTTCCAGATGATTGACCGGATCGCCTGCGACAACGCCGCCTTCCACCGGCAAGGTGATTCCGGTAATCTGCAACGCGCGGTCGCTCGCCAGAAAGAGCGCCGCCTGGGCCACGTCGCTGGGCAGGCCGCGGCGCTTGAGTGGCTGGTTGGACAGATAGACCGCGTCGATCCCGGCATCGACCTTCGCCGCCACGCTCGCCTCGGCATCTTCCGCCCGGAAGGAGGACAGGCTGGTGCGAATATGCCCCGGCACCAGGCAGTTTACCCGGATGTCATATTGGGCCAGGTCGATAGCGGCGGACTTGGAAAACTGGATCAGCCCCGCCTTGGACGCCCGATAGGTCATCATCGCCTGCCCGGCGAGCATCCCTGCAATCGACGCATTGTTCAAAATAACGCCGCCGCCATGATCCTTCATATGGCGCGCGGCAATCTGCGTCCCCAACATCGGCCCAAGCAGGTTGACCCCCAACACCCGATGGAAATCGTCGAGCGCGTCGTCGATGAAATGGGGGAAGGGCGCGCAACTGATGCCCGCATTGTTGAACATGACGTGCAGCCCGCCAAAGTCCGTGACCGCACGGTCAATCAACGCCTGGACCTGTTCGCGCTGCGACACGTCCGTTGCCTGGAAGCTGGTGGCCGGTCCCAGTGCCGCCGCCAGCGCGTCTCCCGCCTGCTGGTCGACGTCGGCGATCACGACCTTCGCGCCTTCGGCCACGAACAGTTCCACCGTGGCCCGGCCGATCCCGCCCACGCCGCCGGTGACAATGGCGACCTTGCCCGCCAGCTCTCCTGCCATCTGCTCAGCCCCGCCGCGTGAAACGGATCGGCAGTCGCTCGATCGATTGAGTCGCTACCGTGGGCAGATAGCGGATGTCCGCCTCCGCAATGGCCAGCTCGATGTTGCCGATGCGCTTGACGATCTCGCGCGCCGCCACCTTGATCTCCATCCGCGCCAGCGCCAGCCCGACGCAACGATGCACCCCGCCGCCAAAGGACAGGTGCCGCCCGATATTGGGACGGTTGAGGTCAAAATCGCGCGGATGGGGGAACACATCCTCCTGATCATTGGCCGACGCATACATCAGCAGCAGATGCGCGCCCGCAGGCAGCGTCCGTCCGCCCAGCTCGACCTCGCGCGTGGTCATGCGCGACAGGCCGCGCACCGGCGGCTCGATCCGCAACAATTCCTCGACGAAACGGTTCATCAGCCGGTCGTCATCCGCCGACTCCTGCAACAGGGTGGCGATCTCCGGCCGGGTGGCGAGAATGAAGAACAGATTGCCCAGCGCCGTCGTGGTCGTCTCGTTCCCGGCGATCAGCAGCGCGCGGACCAGCGACACCGCCTCGGCAAAGCTCAACCCCTCGCCATCGGCATCGCGGGCATGGACCAGGTCGGAAATCATGTCCTCGCGCGGATCGGCCTGCCGCTCCTGCATCTTGGCGATCAGATAATGTTGCAGGTCGCAAATCTCCCGCGCGTGACCCAGCATCTGTTCGCGATCCTGCATCCGCCCGATCTGCGCCGTCACCGCGATCGACCAGCGCTGGATGCGGTCCTTCATGTCCCAGTCCAGGCCCAGCTGCTCGCAGATGATCCGCACCGTCAGCGGCACCGCGAAATCATGGATCGCGTCCGCCTCGCCCCGCGCTGCGACGCTGTCGACCAGGTCGACCACCACCTTTTCGATCCGCGGTTCCAGCGCCTTTACGCGATGCGCGGTAAAGGCTTTCTCCATCAGCTTGCGGATACGTGTGTGATAGGGCGGGTCGGACATGATCGCGTCGGGAAAGTAACCGCCGCCCTCACGCTCCAATATCTCCTGAAATTCCTGCTGGAACCCCTTGGCCTGTTGCGTGTGATAGCCCTTGTTCACCGAAAAGGTGATCGGGTCCTGCTGGATCGTCGCGATATCCTCGTACCGCGACACCAGATACATGCCCAGCTTCTCGTCCCAATGCACCGGGTCGTCCCGGCGCATCGCGGCGTAAAAGTCACGCGGCCGCGCCGAAATCAGCGGATCTGTCATCGATCCGGTTGCGAGCAGGTCGCGCTCCGCCAATTTGGTCATCGCCTGTTCCTCGCTCATTGTTGCGCCACCACGACGCGAAGTCCGTCGAGCGCGCCCGACAGGCGTATCTGGCACGCCAGACGGCTGCTGACGGTCGCCACATCCGCGACCATGTCCAGCATGGCAAATTCGATATCGTCGGGCTGCCCCGTCCGTTCGGTCCAGTCCGGGTCGATATGGACCAGACAGGTCGCGCAGGAACAGGCGCCGCCGCAATCGGCGGCAATGCCATCAATCCCGTTCGCCTTGGCCAGTTCCATCAGCGACTGGTCCTCGGACCCGCCATCGACCCGTCGCTCCACGCCGTTCACATCCACAAAGGTGACCTGCACCATCGACACTATTCTCCTTTTGACCGGCAGAATGGCCGAAGGCGGGACGCACGGAAAGGCATGGTGCCGCGCACCGGCTTGACTGGCGCGGCAGGCGATGCCGCGCCGAGAGGAAACGCCAAGTGCGCGTGCAGTCATTGGGGAGCAGGCGGCAAGGGCATAGTCTCATCGGCAGGAGAGGATCCCATCTTGCCAACGACGCTCATCACCAACGCCACCATCTGGGACGCCACCGGGGCCGCGCCTTTTGCGGGTGCCTTGTTGGTGGAAGGGAACCGCATCCGGTCGGTGACGGCCAGCGCGACGGGACCGTTGCCGCAGGCGGACCAGATTGTCGACGGTACTGGCAAGACCTTGATGCCGGGCCTGACCGAGGGCCATGCGCACATATCCTTCGGCGACGCGGCCTCGACCGAGGATCTGATCAGCCCGTCGCCCGAAGCCCATACGCTCATCACCGCGCGCATGGCCGAGGTGTTGCTCGATCAGGGCTTTACCAGTTGCTATGGCGCGTCGGCGGCGAAGCTGAAGCTGGATGTTGCCGTGCGCGACGCCGTCGATGCGGGCCATATTCCCGGCCCGCGCATCCGCGCCGGATCGACCGAGATCACCGTGACCGGCGGCATGGGCGACGAAAGCAAGCTGCACAATCCGCGCATCGGCATCAGCTGTATCGTCGATGGACCCGAAGAGATGCGCAAGGCCGTGCGCCTCGCGATCCGCGAGGGGTGCGACAATATCAAGCTCGATGTGTCGGGCGATCCCTTCTATCCCGGCAGCCCCGCCCACGTCACGCCGATGTCGTTCGAGGAGGTGAAGATGGCGGTCGATACCGCCCATGCCTTCGGCCGCAAGGTGAACGCCCACAGCCGCTCGATCGAAGGGACCAAACACTGCATCCGCGCCGGTGTCGATGGCCTGTTCCACGTCGAATATGCGGACGAAGAGATGCTCGACATGCTGGAGGAAGCGCGCGACCGCATCGTCATCGCGCCTTCGATCGGCCTGTTCCACAGCATGATCCATTATGGCGAGCCGTGGATTCCGCGCGCCGTGGCCGAAGCCATGGGCATCCCCGCCCTCATTGAGCAATCGGTCACGACGCACACGGCATTGCGCAAACGCGGCATCCGTCACCTGATCGGCGGCGACTATGGTCTCGCCTGGAACCGGCAGGGCACCAACGCCCGCGATATCAAGCTGCTGATGGACTATTATGGCTATGACGCGGCGGGCGCGCTCGCCTGCGCCACGCGCAATGGCGGGCAGGCGATGCGGGACGAGGGCGACCTTGGCACGCTGACGCCCGGCGCGCTTGCCGACATGCTGCTGGTGGACGGTGATCCGCTGGCCGATGTCACGATCCTTCAAGACAAAAACCGGCTGGCGATGGTGATGAAGGACGGGGCGATCCACAACATCGCGTCCGGCCTCTGCGCGCCTGCCGCCTCTGACCAACGGAGAGTTGCATGAACATGGAAACCGGCCCGATGGAACCGGGTGATGCCCGCTGCCCGGCGATCAGCACGCAGGATATCATCGCCCGCGACAAGGTCGCCGCACCCGGCTGGGTCCGGTCGGAATCCTATGCTTTCCTGGGCAGCGAGGATGTGTCGAACGACCGCTATATCGACCCTGACTATGCTCGCCGCGAAATGGAAAGCCTGTGGACGCGCACCTGGCAATTTGCCTGCCGGGAAGAACATATACCGGAGGTCGGCGACTATCAGGTCTATGATATCGGCCGTTACAGCCTGATCATCACCCGTGTCGCGCCCGACGAAATCCGCGCCTATGTCAATGCCTGCCTGCATCGCGGCACCAAGCTGCGCGCGTCCGGCTCGGCGGGCTTTGCCAGCGAGTTCAAATGCAGCTTCCACGGCTGGAGCTGGAATATCGATGGCAGCAGCAAAGGCATCGTCTGCCCCTGGGATTTCCGCCATGTCGATCCCGCCAGCAACAGCCTGCCCCAGGCCCGCGTCCAGACACTGGGCGGCTTTGTATGGATCAACATGGACCCCGCTGCGCCCAGCCTTGAGGAATATCTCGGCCCCGACGCGCTCGCCCATATCCGCGCCTGGAAGCTGGAGGATCGCTATATCCACCTCCATGTCCAGAAAAGCTTTCCGGCCAACTGGAAACTGACGGTCGAGGCATTCATGGAGGCCTATCACGTCATCGAGACCCATCCGCAGGTCGCCCCGTCCAACGCCGACGCCAACACCCAATATGACGTTTATGGCGATCACGTGAATCGCTTCATTTCCTGCCTGGGCGTCGCGTCACCCCATCTGGACGGGCGCTTTTCCGAACAGGATATTCTTGACCAGTTCACTGTCGGCGATGCGTCGGTCCTGTGCGAGGACCGGCCTACCGTGGGCGATGGCACCGCGCGGCAGGCGATGGCGGACCTGTTTCGGGGCATGTTCGGCCAGGCGACCGGCAGCGATTTGTCGGAGACGTCGGATAGCGAGATGCTCGACTGCTTCTCCTACACGATCTTCCCCAACACCTATCTTTTCCCCGGCGTATCGTTGCCGATGGTCTATCGCTTCCGCCCGGACCCGAAGGACCATCGCCGCTGCATCTACGAGGTGTTCTTCATGCGCCCGGTGCCAACGGAAGGGCAGCGGCCCGAACCCGCAGAACCGATCATCCTGACCGACGATCAGAGCTTCTGCGACGCACCCGGCATGGATGCCGGTTTCGGCAGGATATTGGATCAGGATACCGACAATCTCTTCCTCCAGCAGGAGGGGCTGGAAGCGTCGGCCAAGCGCGGCCTGACGCTGGGCAATTATCAGGAAATCCGCATCCGCCATTTCGAGCAGGCGGTTGACCGCTATGTCGCGATGCCGCCCCATCGCCCCACGCGCTGAGGATGCCCATGTCCTTTGAACTCAACGCCAGCCTGGCCGCCCGTCGCGCACCCTTGCCCACCACTGCCAGCATCGACCCGGTTACCGCCAACATCATTCGCGGCGCACTGGAAACCGTCTGCTACGAAGCGACGACCCATCTGGGCCGTGCCGCCTCTTCCCCCATCATCAACCAGTCGAATGAGCGCAACGCCGCCATCGTCGATGCCCATGGCCGCCTGGCCATGGGATCGATCGGCACGCCGCATCTGACCTTCGTGTCGCAACTGACGGTGCGCTACGGCCTGATGCAGCAGGACCATTTCGATTGGGGACCGGGCGACGTGTTTGTCGGCAATGATCCCGATCATGGCGGCGGCCATCTGCCCGACTATAATGTCTATGCGCCTGTCTATGACGCGGCGGGCGACCTGGTCCTGATCCAGGCGCTTCAGGCGCATCAGGGGGATACGGGCGGCAAGGACCCCGGCGGCTTCACCCTCGATGCGACCGATATTTTTACCGAAGGGCTGGCCATCCCCTGCCTCAAGCTCGTCCATCGCGGCGAAAAGCGGCGGGACGCCATCTATCTGCTCGAACGCAACAACCGCTTCCCCAGCTTCGCGGGCGATCTGGCCGCGATGATCGGCGCGGTGGAAAAGGCCAGCGCTTCGATCCGTGCCATCCTCGACAAATGGGGCAGCGATGTCGTCCGCGCCGCCGTCAACCAGACGATCGAGACATCGGAGCGCCAGATGCGCCAGCTCGTGTCCGACTGGCGCGATGGCAGCTATGAAGCCACCGTCCATATCGATCATGACACGGTGGGTACGAAGGATGTGCGCGTCCATGTCGCCTGCACCATCGCGGGCGACCAGTTGACCGTCGACCTCACCGGCACCGACGACCGGCCGGATCTGGTCGGGGTTTGGAACACCTTTGCCAATTCGCGCGGCTATATCATGACCCAGATCGCCTCCACCATCGACCCGGACATCGTCAAGAATGAAGGTCTGTTCAACGCGGTGGAGATCATCCTGCCCGAAGGCTGCATTGCCCATCCCCCGCCCAACAAGCCAGCGGCGCTCGGCTCCTTCCACCCGGCGTGCGAAATTACCGAAGCCGTGTGCGTCGCCCTGTCGAACGTTGCGCCGGATCGCTCCGCGCCGCAGGTCTACAAGATCGGCATGCCCAACGCGGTCATCGGCTTCGACGCGCGCGGCCAGATGTGGATGGATCAGGGCGTCGATTGCCGGTCGATGGACGTGTCGGCGGTGCAGGGGATCGACGGCTGGGGCAGTTGCCCGGTCGCGCTCGGCAACCTGCTGCTGTCGCAGGCCGAAGATGCCGAAAGCCGTTTCCCGGTCATCAACATCAGCCGCGAACTTGTCACCGACAGCGGTGGCGCGGGTCGCTGGCGCGGCATGCCGGGCAGCCGCAACGTCAAGCAGATCCTCGAACCCGCGATCGCCATGGCCTGGATGGTCAGCCATGATCATCCGATCAGCGGGCTGGAGGGTGGTGAGGATGGCTCGCCCTATCTCAACCATTTCCAGGTCGGGACGCCCGATGAATATCGCGTCGAACTGACGGCCCGCGCGCAACTCCCCGCCGGGGCGGTGATCGCCTATCAGCATGGCGGCGGCGCTGGCTTCGCGCCTGCGCTGCTGCGTGATCCGCAGGCGGTGTGTGAGGATGTGCTGGACGAACTGGTGAGCATCGACGCGGCGCGGGACCGCTATGGCGTCGTGCTGACGGGCAGTCTGGCCGACTATAGCCTGGCGGTGGACCATGCGGCCACGGCGGCTCTGCGCGGGGAGCGGATGGCGGCATGACCTATCGTATAGGCATAGATATTGGCGGCACCTTCACCGACTTTGCACTGCTCAAGGGTGGCGAGGTCATTCTCCATAAAAATCTCAGCACGCCGCACGATCGCTCGGAAGGCGTCATGGGCGGCCTTGCGACATTGGCAGCGGGGCAGGGGCTTTCGCTCGGTGATTTCCTCGCCCAGTGCAACGCCATCGTCCATGGCACGACCGTGGCCGACAATACGCTGATCGAAATGAACGGTGCGGTCACCGGCCTGCTGACAACCGACGGGTTCCGCGACGAAATGGAATATCGTCGGGGGTTCAAGGAAAGCATCTGGGACGTGCGGCTGGAACCGCCCCAGCCCATCGTCCCGCGCCGTCGCCGCCTGACCGTCCCCGAACGCATCCTGGCCGATGGCAGCATCCACCGGGAACTGGACGAACAGGCCGTGCGTGATGCGTGCGACAAATTCCGCAAGCAGGGGGTGGAATCCATCGCCATCGGCCTGATCTTCGCCCATGCGAATGGCGATCATGAACGCCGCGTGGCGCAGATCGTGGCGGAGGAGATGCCCGGCGTGCCGGTGTCGCTGGGCCACAGGATATTGTCGCGCGCACCCGAATATGACCGGATCAGCACCACGGTCGTCAACGCCTATGTCGCGCCGCGCGTGAACGCCTATCTCGAACGGCTGGTCGAACGGCTCGCGCAATCGGGTTATCCGCGCCAGCTCATGGTCATGCAGGCGTCCGGCGGGGTCATGACCCGCGACTATATCGCCGCGGCGCCGATCCGGGTGCTGGCATCGGGTCCTGCGGGCGGCGTCATGGCATCGGCCCATGTCGGCGCGGCCAAGGGACACAGCAACCTGTTGTGCGTCGACATGGGCGGCACCAGCTATGATATGTCGGTGGTGATTGACGGCGCAGCCCCGGCGCAAGCGGGGTGGAACATGCACCACCGCTATCTGGTCGGCGTCCCCATGGTGCAGGTCGAAACACTTGGCGCGGGCGGCGGCTCGATCTGCCATGTCGACAAGGGCGAATTGAAGGTCGGCCCGGCATCGGCAGGGTCCGTCCCCGGCCCGATCTGCTACGGGGGCGGCGGCCTTCAACCCACCATCACCGACGCGCTGCTGATGCTCGGCATCCTCTCGACCGGCGAAGGCTTTGCCGGCGGCAGCTTCCGCCTGCGTGATGAAGGCGTCAGCGAAGCCTTCGCTGCGATCGGCGCGCAGATGGGCTATGGCGCGGAACAGGCGGCGTTCGATTGCTGGCGGCTGGTCAATGCCAATATGACGCAGGCGGTGCGGCGCACGACGGCGGCCAAGGGGATCGATCCGGCCGACATGGTGATGCTGGCCTATGGCGGCAACGGCCCCGCTTTCGCCGCCATCCAGGCGCAGGATCTGAGCATCGCCCATGTGCTGGTGCCAAAGGCGTCGCCGACCTTCTCGGCGCTCGGCACGCTGGTTGCCCATCCCAGCATTGACGAGGAACGCTCCTGCACTGCCCCGGTCGACGCGCTGGACCTTGACCGGTTGCGTCTGTTGTGGGGAGAATTGGCCGACAATGCCAAAGCGCATTTCACCGGGGCGGGCTTTGACGCGGCGGCGATCCAGGCGACATGGCGGCTCAACATGCGCTACGGCGGCCAGAACTGGGCGCTGACTTTCGACATGCATGAAAGCTGTGGTCTGGACGACCTGTCTTTCGTGGACGAAGATATTTCCGCCCGCGCGATCACCGCCTTCAACGCCCGGCACATGGCCGAATATGGCCATATTCGCGACGGTGAATTGCCGGAGATTACCGGTGTCCGTCTGGCCGCCCATGTCGCAACGCCGATGCCCCCGGCCAGCGGCGGCTTTTCGGCCCCCATGATCGAACCCGCGCCCGCGGGGCATCGTCGTGCCAATCTGGGCACGGGCTTTGCCGATGTCGCCATCTTCAAGGGACCATCGCTCGTCCCCGGCGCGCGCGTCGCTGGCCCTGCCATCATAGAGGAAATATTCACCACCATCGTCGTCTATCCCGGCTGGCAGGCGCAGGTGGACGACGCGGGCGACTATGCGCTGGTGCGCCTGCCGTGACGGCGCTGGCCGGGCTGGTGATCGTCGAAACGGCCGAGCGGGTTTGCGGCGAATATGCCGCGCGCCTGCTTGCCGTTTTCGGGGCGGAGGTGATCAAGGTCGAACGGCCAGGCGGCGCGCCGACCCGCGCCATGGGGCCGTTCCATGACGGGGAAAGCACCCTGTTCCGCTATCTCAACAGCAACAAGAAGTCGGTGCTGCTCGACCTTGACTGCTCCGGCGACCGTGCCCTGCTCGATCGCCTGCTGACCCGCGCCGACGCGCTGATCGACGATCACCGGCCCGAATGGGCTGCCGCCCATCGCCTGTCGCTGGGCGGCCTTCCCGATCTCGTCCACTGCGCCATCACCCCTTTCGGCCAGGCTGCGCCATCGCACTGGCAGATCGCCCGCCCGATCAACGTCATGAATGCAGGCGGCTGGGGCTGGCACACCCCCAGCGAAACCCCGGCGGACAAACCACCCCTGCAAGGCGCGGGGCGTTTCATGAGTGATTATGAAGCCGGCATCGAAGCGGCGCTCTGCGTTGCGGCCTCGCTGCTTGCCAGACGCCGGACCGGCAAGGGCCAGGCGATCGACATCAGCGAAGTTGCCGTCCAGCTTTCGCGCGCCGACGCCGTGCTGGGCCGGATGCTCGCGGGGGATGCGGACCCCGGCCCCGAACGCACCCGCTACGATATGGGCGGCCCCGGTGCTGCGTTCGCCTGTGCCGATGGCCATGTCTATCTGCTGATGACAACGCGCACTCACTGGCGCGGCCTGTGCGCGTTGATGGGCGATCCCGACTGGGCCATCGCCTTCCCAGACGACTGGCTGGAATTTCATTGCACCCCCGATCGCGTCGCGGATTTCCGCACCCATTTCCGCGCATGGATCGCCCATCAGGCCAAGGATGCCGTGTCGGATGCCGCGCAGCGGGCGGGCGTCCCGCTGGTGCAGGTCAACACCGCCGCCGACATCGCCCATCATCGACAATATACCCATCGCGGCTATTTCCAGTCGCTCGATGGCATCGCCTATCCGACCGTCCCCTACCGCATGAGCGCCCCGCCGGCTCGCATCCATAGCCATGCACCCATGGCCGGTGCCCATCAGGCGGAGGCCGCATGAACCGCGCCGGACCGCTGGCGGGCATCCGCGTGCTGGAAATCACCAAGGTCTGGGCCGGACCCTATGCAGGCAAGCTGCTCGCCTTTCTGGGCGCCGAAGTCATCAAGGTCGAAAGCCGCGCCAATCTGGACGAAATGCGCGCCTATGGTGGCGTCGATATCGACAGCGCCCCCTATTTCCGCAGCATCAACCAGGAGGTGCTGAGCGTCCAGGTGGACATGAAGTCGGCCGAGGGCATGGCCTATCTCCACCGCATGATCGCCTTATCCGACGTCCTGATCGACAATCTGCGCCCCGGCGCCATGGAACGATCCGGCCTGTCCTACGAAGCGGTTCGCGCCATTCGCCCGGACATCATCCAGCTATCGATCAAAATGTATGGCAGCGACGGCCCGCTTGGCTACCAGACCGGCTATGCCCCCTGTTTCGCCGCGCTGGGCGGCCTCAATGCGCTCGTCGGCCATGAAGGCGAAACCCCGGCGGGCATGAATATCCGTTATGGCGATTCCACTGTCGGCGCGTCGGCCGCGCTGGCCATCGTCGCGGCGCTCCATCATCGCGAAACGACAGGGGAGGGGCAATTTATCGACCTGTCCGCGGTTGAAACGCTCTCCACCATGATCGGTGACAGCCTGTTCGCCCATGGCCTGACTGGCGATCTGCCGCGTGCGCAGGGCAATGCTCATGCCGAAATGGCCCCGCATGGCTGCTATCCCTGCACCGATGGCCAATGGATCAGCATTACCGTGGCGGATGAAGTGGAATGGACGGCGCTGGTCGCAACGCTTGGCGCGCCTTTACTGGGGCAGGATGCTCGTTTTGCCGATCATGCCAGTCGGCTTGCCCACAGAACCGCACTCGATGCCGCCATCGCCGCCATCAGCATCACGCACGACGCCGAAATACTGGCCGAAACGCTTTTGTTGGCAGGCGTGCCAGCCTGTAAAAGCCAGTCATCGCTCGACCTGATCGGCAGTGAGGCGCTCTGGTCGCTCGGTGCCTATCGCCTGGTCACCGATGCCCGCGGTGAAACGCGTCCGGTCATCGGTCCCGGCTGGCGCATGTCGCCCGACGAAGCGCCCATCGAAAAGGGCGCTCCGCTGCTGGGCGAACATAATATCTATGTCTATGGCGACCTGTTGGGCCTCGGCGAGCGAGAACTCGCCGATCTGATGGCTCGCAAAATCGCCTATTGAGGCAGGAACCGGCTGTTGATCATCCGCGTCGTCGACCATCCGCCGTCCACCGCGATCACCTGGCCATTGATGAATTCGGCCTTGTCGGAACATAGGAACGCCACGACGTTCGCGACATCATCGGGCAGGCAATCGCGGTAGAACGGCGTCAGTCCCTGATTGATCCGCTGGAATGCGGGATAGTCCCACGCCGCATCGGTCATCGGAGTGCGCACCACCGTCGGCGCGACGATGTTGGAACGGATGCCGCGCTCGCCATATTGTGCGGCCATCGTCTGCGTGAGGCCGGTCAGCCCGGCCTTGACCGCGCAATAAATGCCGCCATCCATGCCGCCCATGATGCCGAAGGTCGACCCGATCGTGACGATCGCGGACCCCTTGCCCATATGCGGCACCACTTCGCGACACAGGCGGAACGGCGCGCGCAGCGACAGGTCGATCACTTCGTCCAGCACCGCGTCGCTGGTTTCGTGGACGGCGGCCCATACTCCAGCACCGGCATTGTTGACCAGATAATCGACCCGGCCGAAAGTCGCGATGGCATGATTGACGATGGTGCGCGGTGCCGTGTCGTCCCCCATGTCGGCCGCGACTGCGCTGAAACGTGCGTCACCGGGCAATGCCGCCGCCAATGCCTCCAGCTTCGCCATGGATCGCCCGGTGCCGATCACGGCCACGCCCTGTTCGACCAGGCATCGCACGATCGCCTCGCCAATGCCCCCTGCTGCGCCGGTCACGATGGCGACCTGAGATTTCGTCATTCTGCCATTCCCCGTTCATGCGCCCGTGCGGCAATGTCATTGGCCGCAACGAAGCCGAAAGTGAGCGCCGGACCGATCGTCCCGCCTGCGCCCGGATAGCAATCGCCAAAGGGGCTGGCTGCGCAGTTGCCCGCCGCATAGAGATGCGCGATCGGCTGTCCCGCGCCATCCAGCACCCGCGCCTGCGCGTCGCAGCGCAATCCCCCCTTGGTGCCCAGATCGCCATTGTTGATCGGCACGGCATAATAAGGCGCGGTGTCGATCGGCCCCAGATTGGGATTGGGCGTGACGGTCGGATCGCCGAAGAAGCGATCATAGATATTGCCGCCGCGCCCAAATTCGGGATCGACCCCGGTAACGGCATAGCCGTTCATCGCCTGAACCGTTTGTGCCAGCGCCGGTCCCGGCACGCCGATCTTGTCCGCCAGTTCGGCAATGGACCCGGCGCGGAACATATAATGGTCCCACCAATGTTCGGGGATGCGCGCGTCGGGCGTGTGCACTGCCGGCATCAGTCCGCCCGCGCTGAACTTGGCGCGGAATTTCGCGTCGAATATCAGCCAGCAGGGCATGTTCGCCCCGCTGCGCAGATGGTCCTCGACCATCGCCTGCCCGAACCGGTCATAGCCTGTTGCCTCATTGACGAAGCGCACGCCGTTGCGGTTGACGCACACGCTCCAGGGTCGCCCGACGTCGAACGCCGCCTGGTGGATTTCGTGGAAATTGGACGCTTTGGGTGCGGGTAGGGTCATGGTCGGTATCCACCAGCCCTGATCGACATGGGCGACCGACGCGCCGACCGCCTCCGCCGCGATCAGCGCCTCGCCGCGATTGGCATCCTCCGGGGTCGAACTATGCCGGGTCAGGCCGGGCACCGGATAGAAACGGTCGCGCAGCGCCTGATTCCACTCGAAACCCCCTGCCGCCAGCACCACGCCATGGCGCGCCGCGATAGTGTGGCTTTGGCCGAAACGACGCACGGTCACGCCCGTCGCCACGCCTGCCTCATCCACGATCAGCGATTCCAGCGCGGTCTCCAGCCGCAACGTCACCCCACGCGCGAACACCAGCTTGTAGAGCGCACCTATCAACCCCGCGCCCTGGGTAAAGCGCCGGTCCCGCGCCGACACCCGCCGCGCGCCGATATCCAGCCAGTAGCGCGCGATCACCTTGGCGGCGGTAAAGCGCCAGCCGCGATGCTGCATCATCAGCGCAAAGGTTTCGGTCAGATCCATCGCATAACGGTGGAACAGCTTGAACCGGCTGAATTGCTCGCGCATCAGCGGATAGCGTTCGTCGCCCAGCTCTCGTCCGTCAAAGGTCGGGCAGATGACCGACCGGTCGGCCCGCGCGCCCGGCGTTTCGGGGAAATAGTCGGGCCAGGCCGCAGCCATGACCGGCAGGCCGCTATCCTTCAGGAATCGCAGCATTGCCGGTGCCTGCGCGACATAGGCGGCCAGCCGCGCCGCATCGACCGGCACCTGGATAACCGTGCGCAGGTAGCGCAAAGCTTCCTCCGCGCTGTCCCCCACATCGCCGTTCAGGCCATGATCGGGTATCCACATGACACCGCCGGACGTCGCCGACGTGCCGCCGAACTTGTGGGCCTTTTCCACGATCAGCACCGACAGGCCCAGCTCCGCGCCGCGCAACGCCGCCATCGCGCCCGCCGCGCCGGAACCCACGACGATCAGGTCGAACGTCTCCATCAGAAGCTCGGCACCGCGTCGAGATGCGACCCGACGGGAAAGCAGAAATATTCCAGATAATGGCCCAAATCCGCGCGTCCGTCGAAATAGGCGTAGGTGCCACCCATCGTGTCGCTTGCAACAGGCATCGCCCAGCGTGCTTTGGCCGCCGCAACTTCCGCATCGAATATCGTCCGATCGGAAAAATGCCGCCCCAGATGGTGAAAGCGGGTGCCATAGCCTTCGTCCGGCAGCCCCCATTGATAGACGCGGATGTCACCCGACAGGGGCTGGATGATCTCGAACTGCACGCCATTTTTGTTGGCCAGCGCGAAATGCGCCACCGCCTTGCGATCCGGCCCGGTGTCGAACTGCGCGTCGGGCATTTCCATAAAATGGCCGATGCCCTGAATCGCGCCGATTTCCGCCATGGCGCGCCGCCAGTCGGTCGTCACATAGGCGTGCTGATAATAATCCTGGCTCACGGCCCCGGCTCTCCTGCGGTAACTCTCCGCCGCCGGTTATCGGGGCGGAAGCAGGGAACCGGAATGACCGGCGCGGCAGGGCCGCTTGCACCCGCGCGCTTACTGCACCGCACCTGATTGCGATCGATCCGACGCTGTGGTGATAGAAGGGGATGAGCATCCTTACTTTCACCCCAGTCGCCCAGGTCGCCGACGTGCCGGCCGGGTCAGTCAAAGTCGTGGAATTTGAAGGGCAAAGCGTCCTGATCTGCCACAGCAACGGTCGCCTGTTCGCCGTCGCCAACCGCTGTTCGCACGCTGATGAGCCGCTTGCCTGCGGCCGCATCCGCGCGGGGTGGATCGCCTGTCCGGTCCATGGCGCGCGCTTCGACCTGGAAACCGGCCGCGCCATGAACCCGCCCGCCAAGGCGCCGATCCGCACCTATCAATTGCGCGTCAATGGCGACGCGATCGAAATCGCGCCCTAAGCGCTGGCGAGTTTCGCGACCGCCACGGCACGAATATCCGCTGCCTTGGCCTTCTCGTTCCCGGTCAGCGCAAACTCCGCTTCGTCCAGCAACAGCACCCGCCGCGGCACCTTGAAACTCGCCATCTGTCCTTTCAGATGCGCGATCAGCGCATCCTCCATAATCGCCACGCCATCTAACGGCACGATGCACGCCACCACCATCTCGCCCAGCAGATCGTCGGGCACGCCGACGGTCTGGCTCCGCTTGACGCCGGGATAGGCGGCGATCGCCGCGTCGACTTCCTCCGGCGCGACATTGGCCCCGCCGGTCTTGATCATATCGGTCAGCCGCCCTTCCCAGAAGAAGCGGCCCGCCTCGTCCACCCGCCCGCCGTCGCCGGTGCGGTAATAGCCATTCTCGTCGAAACACTCCTCCGCAGCCTTGCCCAGATAGCCCGACATCAGGGTCGGTCCCTTGATGCACATTTCACCATGCTGGCCCACCGGAACGATCGCCCGCGTCACCGGATCGACGATTTTCAGCATGTTGCCCGGCAAGGGCGCGCCGGTGCTGCCTGCATAGTCGGTCTCCGACGTTTCCGCGTCGAACGCGGTGCAGATCGTCATCGTCTCGGTCGTGCCGAACGCCATCGGTGTCGTCCAGTCGGTCCGTACCGTGGGATGCTCGCCGATCAACTCGCCCTTAGTCACATATTTCAGGCTGGAAAGATCCGCGCTGGCCCAGTTTTCCGCCGCCTGCACCCGCGCCCATTGATGCGGCCGCCCGGTCAGGAATGTGACCCGCTCCTGCTCGATGACATCCAGCGCCGCGCCCGCGTCGAACACGGGTTGCAAAACCGCCGCACCGCCGGTGGACAGCGCCGAGCCGATCACCAGGCTGATATTGCCCGACCAGAACAGGCCGTTGCCGGTCCAGCTCGTCACCCGTTCCCGCATCGCAAACACGCGCGGCCACCGCCACCACTGGATGCAGAAGGCGCGCTGGCTGTGGATGATGCCCTTGGGCAGGCTGGTCGTCCCAGACGAAAAGAAGATGCCGCCCATATCGCAGGGCGTCACGCTCGCTGCGCGCGCGGTAACGATGCTGTCGGCGACATGCGCGCCAGCTGCCAGAAAATCGTCCCAGCTTTCAAAATTGCCCGCGGCCGGGGCCGCATCGGTCACGCTGTCGAGCTGGATCAGATGGTTGAGGAAAGGCAGGTCGTCGATCGGCGCCAGCATCGCCGCAAAGTCCTTTTTCAAAACGCGCGTATCGAAAAACAGCGTCTCGACCGCCGATGCGCGGATCAGGTGCGCCAGTTCGTCGGGCGTGGAAAAGGTGCTGAGCGCGACGGTCACGCCGCCCGCCATGGCGATGCCAAAGACGCAGGCTAGATATTCCGGCCGATTGGCCATCAGCACGCCGATGCGTGCATCCTTGCCCATGCCCGCCGCGATCAGCGCCTTGGCGACCGCGGCCGACCGGGCATGAAGCTCGTCATAGCTCCAGCAGACCCGCTGATACTGCGTTCGCATGATGACGGCATCGCGCGACCCATAGCGTGCGCGCACCTCCTCCAGATAGGCTGGAATCGTGTGCGCGCCTTGCCCTGGTTCCTCGTCCAGCGGCCGCCCGCGCACGCAGGAAAGCGCCGTGCTCAATAGGGCAACTCCACCTGGGCGGTGCCTTTCAGGATTTCGTCGCCATCCTGCGTCGTCATCACCGTGCGTATCTTGACCACCGGCATCCCGAAGGGCGAACGGTCGATCTTTTCCACCACCTCGCCATCGACATAGGTGACATCGCCTTCAAAGGCGGGGGACCGGAACTGCGTCTTGCTGTGCCAGACATAGCCTTCAAGCCCCGCCCAATAGGCGACCGTGTCCAGATGCCAGGCATTCATCGACGCGCCATAGCCATAGGCGCCGCCCATGCCGACATTCTCGGCTTTCTCGGCATTGATATGACCTGATGATGGCCCATGATAGAGGCCGTCGCCCATGCGCGGGTCGATCTTGCGCGCATCATGGTCGTAACTCATGTCCGCGCCGAACCCCGCATCCTCGCGCGCCGGATCATGCACGCCTTCGGGCACGTTCCAGCGCCATGTTCCCCAGATATTCTGGCGGTGCGCGCGACATTCATTGGCAAAGGATATGACCGAATGTGGCCCGATCACCCGGCGCGGCAGCCGGTCGCCGACCTTCACGTCGCCATAGGCGGGGGATTTTCCCTCGCGGTTGGACAATATCCATTCGTGCCGCAACCGGTGGATTTCGGCGACATCCTCCTTGGTCCAGCGCTTGGGGCTGCGCTTTTCCTTGCCATAGACGCCGCGCTTGTTCGCTTCCTCGACCAGATAACGGATCGCGGTCGCCTGCTCCTTGGCGACCAGCGCGCCATGCTGGTTGCGATGGACGGTGTCGCCACGGGCAAACATGGTCGGCCCGGCAAAGCCGGTTTCGGTGATCGAATAGCCATCGAAACGGCGGCTTTGGGTCAATCTGTCGCCGGGGCGGACGGGGGTGCCGTAAAACCACCATTCCTCGCCTGCAAAGATCAGGTGCGTGCCGGGCACCTTGCCGACACAGGCGGGGTGGCAGCCATGGCCATAGTCCATCGCCACGGTGAAGCTCTGCGGCGCGACGATGCCGCCAAAGCGCGACGCGCGCGCAAAATTCTCGTCCCAGTGGATCGGGTTGGGATAGTCCATCGCCTGGACCCAGCGGCGAATGTCGGTCGCGTTGCACGGGTCCCACATCTCGGCGAAGATGACGGGCTTGCCGACCCACTGGTCCACATCGCTCGTGTCCAGCATCGCGCTGGCGTTGCTCAATTCCATATCGGCCATCATGGCTCCTTCAATCGATCGGTTGCGGCGCGCCGGTGCCCAGATAATCGGCCAGCACGCGATGAAAATTGATGATGGCGCGTTCCTCGACCGGGCTGGGGCGCAACCCGTCGAACCCGCGCGACCGAAGGCCGCGTTGTACCGCGCCCATGTTGGAAAAATCCTGGCACAACACCTTGCGCCAGCTCGCCTCGTCTATGTCGGGCTTGTGCAGATTTTCCGGCTTTGGCTCTTGTCCTTCGGGGAAACGCTCCAGCGTATAGACCTCGAAGATACAGCTATTGGGGTCGCGCCCGTCGGGCCGCGCGCGATAGCAGAGGGCAAAGGTCGGCCCGTGGATGATGACGGTGTTGGGGAAAATATGCCACACATTGCCCGCGGCGGCGAAATGCGCCGGATCGATCCGGGGCCAGTGTACCCCGCGCCTGGCATCCTCCTCCACCGTCCGCTTCATCAGGTGCATCTGCACCGCCTGCGGCGGCGTGCCTTCGGGCAGTTCCTCCACCAGCAGATTGGCGACGCGCACCATCGTTTGCGTCGTCGTACCGTTCACTTCCTCCCACAACTGATTGAGCGAGTCCGCCAGCCCGCGCCGCATGTCGGGCGCCCCCGCCGCGCCCGCCGTCGCACCACCCGTGCCTTCGCGCGCTTGCGATCCGAACACGCCGTGAATGCCCCGTCCGTCGCTCCAGGTCGGCTTGGGCGAATATTTGGTCAGTTGCGGATGGGTTCCCGCGACATGATAGCCCTCGTTGAACGCTTCGATCGCGACCTTCCAGTTGCACGGGAAATGCAGCCATTGCCGCCAGCGATAGCGCATCTTGTCCAGCTCGAACGGATCGAGCATCGCCGCTGCCGGTGCCAGATAGTCCGCCAGCGATGGCGCGTCGGGGTCCATGCACACGAACACCCACCCGCCCCAGCTATCGACGCGCACATCGCGCAGCCGCAGCTCATCGTCCTTCAGGCTGTCGCCCCAGCCATCCTTGCGGACCACGCCGATATTGTTGCCGTCCAGATCCCAGCTCCACGCATGGAATTTGCACACCAGCTTGCGGGCGTGGCCGCATCCTTCGGTCAATTGCCGACCACGGTGGCGACAGACGTTGAAATAGGCGGCAATCCGGTCTGGTCCGGCACGCACGACGATGATCGAATCGTCCATGATGTCATAGGTGACGAAATCGCCGACTTGCGGAATCTCCTCTTCCCGACACGCCACCTGCCAGACTTTGGGCCATAATTTCTGCGCTTCCGCGTCAGCATAGGATTGCGACACATAGGCTTCATTGCCGATGATGACGGGCGGTTGGACGATGGCGCCTTGCACGGTCATGTCTTGCTCTCCCTCAGTGCAGGACGCCGGATGGAACCGTGCAGGGGACGGCGGCCATCACCTGCGCGGCGCAGGCGTCCAGCCGATAGTCGCTTGGGTTGCGCTTGTAGGTGCGCTTGAACATGCGGCTGAAATGCGCTGGACTTTTGAACCCCACGCCATAGGCGATTTCGCTGATGGAGATGCTGTTCGCGTCCGCCCGCGCCATCCACTTGCGGGCCTGCTCCAGCCGCTGGTCCCAGATCAGCTGCGAAAAGCTGGTGCCATTCTGTTGCAGCAATGTCGTCAGGTAGCGCGGCGAAATGCCGCACCCGCGCGCGGTCATCGCCGCCGACAGGCCGGGGTCGGACAGATGCACCTCGACGAAACGCTGGACGTCGGCAAAGCGCTTTTCCGCGACCGACTGCCGCGGCGGCGTCAGGCTTGCATCGCCGCGCAGCCCCTGGCCGATGATCGCCAGCGCCGCCTCGACCAGCGTGCGGGTCGTCTCTTCGGCCAGGTCACCCTCGCGCTGAAACAGGCCGGACAGGATAGTGTCAGCGATCGCCAGTTCCGGCCGCTGGGTGGACAGCAGCAGCCCGGCACTGGCATCGCAATCGACAAGGCCGCGCAGCACATGGGTCGGCACGGTGACATGCAGCACTTCGTGCAGGCCATGGGCGTCGGGCTGGCACTCGATCAGGAAGGGGGATGTCGACCGGGTGATCAGCATGTCGCCGCATTGTGCGCTGCGGCTGCCCATCTGGTTGCTCAGCAGCAACCGTCCGCGCTTCACGAACCACAGCACCGATAGGTCGGTGCCATCCTCGCGAATATGCTGGCGCGTGCGGCGAAAGAACAGCCGCGTGGCCGATCGCAGCAGGATGACGGCGCTTGGCCCGGCTGGCTTGCGTCTGGCGCTGACATCGATGACGGACCCGTCGTCCATCCAGTAATCGCCGCGATAATATTCCTGCTCCCGCTCGCCACGGAACAGGTGCTGGCAATCGCGATAATTGCCGCGGTCTATCGTAAAGAGGGTCTCGATCATGGCCAGGCGCCTCTCTTTTTTAACGTTGCGCACGCCCGGCGCGGCTCAGCCGCCATTCCGGGGGATAATGGAGGTCGTTATTCTTGACGGTGTGGGCGATGCCCTGGTCGAAACCGCCAGTGCCCAGATCAATGTCGCCCGCATGATCATTCTTCATCAGCGGCAACATGCCTTCCAGCCAGCCGGTCATCAGGCTGCCCATATATTCGCCGCGATACTGCTTATAGGCTTCGATGAAGGTCTTTTGCGCCACCACCACGTCCATCGGCCGGGTGCGGCTGCATGCATCGGCATATTTGTCGGTTTCCGCCTCCAGCCGGTCGCGCGGCACGACGCTGTTGACGAAATTGCAGTCCATCATTTCGGCGGCGGTGAAGGGCCGTCCGGTGAACAGCATCTCGGAAAAGCGGCGGATACCCACCATTTCCAGCCATTGCCACATACGCGGACCCCATCCGGCATAGCGAAAGGACGGATGACCAAACAGCGCATCGTCCGACGACACGATCAGGTCGGCGTCGGCGCACTGGTAGAAATGCCAGCCATAACAATAGCCCTTGGCCTCCACGATGCTGATCTTCTTGAATTCCTGCAACGGCCGGTTGCCGGCATAGCCCTTGGCATAATGGTCGGTCAGGCCGTGGAGGAAACGATAGGAACCGGGCGGCGGATAGCGCACGTCCGGGTCGTCAATCTCCAGATCGGGCAGGAAATTATCATCCTCGCCGGGGTTCAGATACAGGTCGCCATGTTCGTTGATGTCGCCGCCAGAGCCAAGATCCTGGCCCTCGCCACGGATCACCAGCACCTTGACGTCGTCGTCGATATTCGCCTTGTGCACGATTTCGCCGAACAGCAGGCGCATCCCGATCGTGGTGGTGTTCGCCTTGCCCGGCCGGTCGAAGGTGACGGTTGCGATGCGGCGGGCGCGGTCCTTTTCATAATGGACAAACTGCGCCGCCTCGCGCTTCAGCTCGGCTGCTGTCGCCTTGGCCATGTCCCTCTCCATCTCCTTTGTTCTTGGACAGGAAACTGCCACAGCACAGATTGGCTGTATTGGCATTAGACGCAGCTTTTTCGATATAATATGAATCCGATTGCAACGACGCACCTATGTCGGCTTCACTGTCCAGCTTGGAAGGATCGGCAGATGGACGATCAGGATTATTTCTTCGGCCTGGCCGGCCCGCTCGAAGCGGTCCCCGCCGCTGGCTCGATGCGCGCTGCCAATCTGCGCGGCTTTTCCGACTTCATCCGCAGCCGGGGCGGCGCGCCCCGCCGTATCCTCCAGCTCCACGGCCTTGATCCGCGTGTGCTGGCTGATCCCGACGGCCATGTCTCGTGCCAGCAGGTCGCGGCCATGTTTGAATATTGCAGCCTCCAGTTTGACGATCCGATCTTTGGCCTGCATCTTGCCGCAACCCAGGACGCGGATGTTTTCGGCAGCGTCACCGCTGTCTGCCGCGCCGCGCCGGACCTGCGCTCGGTCGTCAATTGCCTTATCAACTATCTGCCCGTCGCCCACTCGCCCGAAGCCCAGCTTGAACTGGTGGAACAGGGGGGCATGGCCGAACTGCGCTGGATGGTCAGGGCCGATGTGGGCTTCAACGTCCAGGCCAATTATCAGGCGATGATGCTCATCCTCACCTTGCTCCGGGCGGTCAGCGCGGGGCGCTTCCAGCCAGCCGGGATACAGTTGTCGATCGACGCCAGCCCCCATGATCTGCTCCAGATCGAAAGCCTGATCGGCGCGCCGATCAGCCTGCGTGCCGAACGCAACAGCATCGGCTTTTCTGCCGCCATGCTGGACCTGCCGATCACCACCGCCAACCGCCTCGTCTATCGCCTGCTGGGGGGCTATCTCGCCCGCCTGCGTATCCTCAACCGCGCGGATATGGCCGAACGCACCCGCAGCTATGTCCGTGGCGCGCTGCCTGCGGGCAATTGTTCGGTGGACCGGTGCGCTGAACAGCTCGGCCTTTCGGTCCGAACCCTGCAAAGCCGCCTCGCCGCACATGGCCTGCGCTTCTGTGACCTGGTGGAGGATCAGCGCGAGCAGCTGGCCCGCATCTATCTCAGCCAGACACCCATGCCGATCGACGAGGTCGCCGACCGGCTGGGCTATGCCGAACAGACCAGCTTCGGCCGCGCCTTCAAACGCTGGACCGGCCTGACCCCGCGCGCCTTCCGCCGCTATCGTCGCTGAAATTGCGTGCCGTCGTCAAGCGGCTGTGCCGCACCGATCATTGCCCGATCGCCGTTTATCCCGAACCATGGCCATCTGGCTGTTGGGCTTCACTTTTTCCGTCCGGGATATCGGCATGATCACCACATCACCACGCGGCGCTGGCGAACTGCGCCGCCATGGGACCGTCCTGATCCCCTGTCTTGCAGGCATCCTGCTATCGGCAACCCATAGCTATTCACTGGGCGTCATGATCGCGCCGCTGGAACGGGAATTTGGCTGGACCCGGTCGCAGATTTCCAGCGGGCCGCTGATCATCGCCATCATCGGGCTGTTTGCCGCCCCGCTGGTCGGCCGCGCGGTCGATCAATTGGGGCCACGGCGGATCGGTCTTGCGGGCATCCTGCTCTATTGTGCCGCGCTTGGCGCATTGTCGTTCGCGACATCCGATATCGCCTCCTGGGCCTTGCTGTGGGTCATTCTGGGCCTGTGCAACATGCTGGTCATTCCCACCATCTGGACGGCAGCGGTCACCAGCCTGTTCGTTGAAAGGCGGAGCATCGCGCTGGCCATCACCTTGTGCGGAGCCAGCCTGTGCGCCGCGATCACACCGCCGCTGGTCGGCTTCCTGGTCGTCCAGAACGGATGGCGCGGTGCCTATGTTGGCGTCGGGCTGATCTACGCATCGGTCATATTCCCGCTCGCATGGCTGTTCCTGCGCAGCGCCACGGATGATGCGCGCAGGGGCGCAGGCGTTGCCGCCGGATCGGTACGGCTCGCATCATGGAACGCAAGCCTCAGGCAGGGATTCGCATCGCCTGCTTTCATCAAACTGGCGACTGGCGTTACGCTCTATGCACTGGCTGTCTGCGCCCTGACGGCCAATGCCGTGCCGATCCTGGTGGCGCAGGATTTTAAGGCGACACAGGCACCCGCCATTGCCGGTCTTATCGGCATGGGATCGCTGGTTGGTCGGCTGGGTGGCGGCTATCTCCTCGATCGGTTGAACCCGCATATGGTCTCGGCGATCAGCGTATCGACGCCGATCCTGTCGGTCGCCCTTCTGCTTGCCATGCCCGGTTCGCCGGGCGCAGCCATGGCGGCCTTCCTCATCCTGGGCCTGTCGGTGGGCACCGAACTGGACGCTTGCGCCTATCTGGCCGCGCGTCATTTCGACCTGCGTAGCTTCGGCACGCTTTTCGGTGCGATCAACGGCTTTCTGCTTTTCGCCAACGGCATGGCACCGATGGCCGCCAACATCGTTTACGACATGACGCAAAGTTACCAGATTTTCCTGTGGGCAGTCATTCCCATGTGCAGCCTCTCGGCGTTGCTCTTGCTGGCGCTAGGAACTGACGCCGCGGCGACGCCACCAATCGCCTGATTGGGCGCGGCTCTCTCATTCGCTATCCAGATCGCGCCGGATCGGCCCGGACGGTCAGGCCTGTCGGACGGACCATGACTGGCCCGGCGATGACCTGTCCTTGGCCAGAGTGCAGGTAAGCGCTTTTTTGCAACGATCCGTGCAAGTCATTCTATTGGATCGGTAGGGCAGGATCGGCCTAAAGGGGGCCATGGTGCGCGTAACAAAGCCTTCCTTCCTGCCCGACCCGTTTCTGCTTTGCCTGATCGCGACGGTGGCAGCCGCGTCGTTCGTCCCGGTGCGCGGCGCAGCTATGCCATGGGTCGAGGCCGCGACGGACATCGCGATTGCGTTGCTTTTTTTCCTGCACGGGGCGAAATTGTCGCGCGAAGCGGTGCTTGCGGGCGCGAGCAATTGGCGGCTGCATCTCTATGTATTGGCCTCGACCTATATCCTCTTTCCCGCCGTCGGCCTTGGCCTGTTCGCCCTGCTGCGCGGCCATGGCGATGGCTTGCTGCTGACGGGCCTTCTCTACCTCAGCCTGCTGCCATCGACGGTTCAGTCCTCGATCGCCTTTACCGCCATTGCGGGTGGCAATGTCGCCGCGGCGGTATGCAGCGCCTCCCTCTCCAACATCGTCGGTATCGTCCTGACGCCGCTTCTGGTCGGCCTGTTCATGGTGGTGGATGGGGGTGGCAGCGGCTTTTCCTGGCACTCGGTTCAGGCGATCGCGCTGCAACTGCTCGTCCCCTTTGTGGCGGGGCATCTGCTGCGGCCATGGATCGGCGCGTTCATCGACCGCAACAAGCGGGTGTTGATGCCGGTCGATCGCGGGTCGATCCTGCTGGTCGTCTATACCGCGTTCAGCGCCGCCGTTGTGGGCGGCATCTGGACGCAGGTGGGCATTGCCGACCTGTTGTTCCTGCTGCTGCTCAGCCTGCTGATGCTGATCATCGTGATGGGTGCCAATCTGGGCCTCGCGCGCCTCGTCGGCCTGCCGCGCGCCGATATGATCGTTCTGCTGTTCTGCGGGTCGAAGAAGAGTTTGGTGTCGGGTGTGCCGATGGCGGGCGCGCTGTTCCCGGCGGCGCAGGTCGGCGTCATCATCCTGCCGCTGATGATCTTTCACCAGATCCAGCTGTTCCTGTGCGCCGCGCTGGCAGGCCGTTTCGCGCGACAAGGCGCAACGCTCCGGCGCCCGCCGCTGCCACGCACCGTAGCAGAGGTTGAAAGCGCAGCGCAGCGGCTGGGCCTGACCATAACCGAGCCCTGCATGGCGGGCGTCACCGCCAATCTGGCGCTGCTGGACCGCCATGCCGACACCCTGTTTGCGACCGACCGCCCATGAAGCAGGCCGTAGATATCGCCGCCGCCGTCCGGTCGGGGCATACCAGCGCCATGGCCGTACTGGAGGATTGCCTCGCGCGATTGACGACGCAGGCCGGGCCACTGGTGGCGATAACCCGCATCCTGGCCGACCGCGCCCGGACAGAGGCCGCCGCAGTCGATGCCGCCATCGCTGCGGGCAAGGACCCCGGACCGCTGGCGGGCGTTCCCTATGGCGTCAAGGATCTGTTCGACATATGCGGCCTGCCGACGACCGCTGGGTCGAGCCTCTATGCCGATGCACCACCCGCCCAAGCCGACGCGGACGCCATCAGCCGCCTGCACGCCGCGGGCGCGGTGCTGGTCGCGACGCTCAACATGGACGAATTCGCCTATGGCTTCGCCACCATCAACGCCCGGCACGGCACGACGCGCAATCCCCATGATCCTGACCGGCTGGCCGGTGGCTCATCGGGCGGATCGGCGGCGGCGGTCGCGGCGGGCCTTCTGCCCTTCTCGCTTGGATCGGACACTAACGGATCGATCCGTGTCCCTGCCAGCCTGACCGGGATCTACGGGCTGAAACCCACCCATGGCGCGCTGCCGATGGGCGGGGTTTTCCCCTTTGCCGACAGCTTCGACGATATTGGTCCTTTCACCCTGTCAGTCGCGGACATGCAGTGTCTCTGGCAGATATTGGGTGGAGCCGACGCCGCGGCCAGCGATCCGATCCGCGTCGCGCGGCTCGGCGGGCGTTTTCGCGACAATGTCGATCCCGACCAGATCGCAGCGATGGATGCCATCGCGCCTGACGCACCACTGATCGAGCTGCCCGACATCGCCCGCGCGCGCTCCGCCGCTTTCCTGATTACCGCAGCGGAAGGGGGTAGCCTGCATCGTGAGGCGCTCGGTCGCGATGCTATGACGTTTGATCCCGCCACGCGCGACCGTCTGATCGCAGGCGCATTGCTGCCCGACGCGCTCTACGAAGCGGCGCAGACATTCCGTGCCGAATATAGGCAACGCATCCTCGCCATCATAGAAACCCAAGACGTGCTGCTCGCGCCCGCAACGCCCTGCGTCGCGCCGCTGATCGCGGACCCGCGCATCCTGATCGACGGCGCGCTGTCGCCCGCGCGCGCGGACCTGGGCATCCACAGCCAGCCGATCAGCTTTACCGGCCTGCCGTCCCTGTCCGTGCCGTTGCACCGTCCGGGCCGCTTGCCGCTGGGGCTGCAACTGATAGGCAGGCCGGGCGGCGAAGCGACCTTGTTCCGCTTTGCCGCGAAACTGGAAAAGACGGGGATGACCGGCGTAACTTTGCCGCACGCAGACTATCGGGGGGACGCATAATGACGGACGTGGCGATGCAGCCGGGAGCGGGGCGGCTCGAACGCTATTTCAGCCTGTCGGCACGGGGCACGACAGCGCGGACCGAGATATTGGCGGGCTTCACCACCTTTCTGACCATGGCCTATATCGTGCTGGTCAATCCCGCGATCCTGGGGCAGGCGGGGATGCCGATCGCGGCGGTGGCAGCAGCGACCTGTTTTGCCGCTGCCTTTGGGTCGATCATGATGGGGCTGGTCGCCAACACGCCGCTCGCGCTGGCGCCGGGCATGGGTCTCAACGCCTATTTCAGCTTCACCGTCGTCCAGCAAATGGGCATTCCCTGGCCGATCGCGCTGGGATGCGTGTTCATCTCCGGCATAGCCTTCCTGATCCTGACGCTGACCGGCGTGCGCCAGATGATCGTCGCGGCCATCCCGATGCATCTGTTCGCCGCGGTAGCGGGCGGGATCGGCCTGTTCATCGGCTTCATCGGCCTCAAAAATGCAGGCATCGTCGTCGCCAACCCCGCCACCTTCGTGGGGCTGGGCGATTTGAAGGCACCCGGCGCAGCGCTCGCCCTGTTTGGAATGCTCGTCATCGGCGTGCTGAGCGTCTGGAACATACGCGGCGCGATGCTGATCGGCATCGTCGCGACGACTTTGGTCGGCTGGCTGTTCGGCCAGGTCGTCATCAGCCCCGAACCCTACAGCCTCGACGCCTTGACCGGCACCGCCTTCAAACTGGACCTGTCGGGCGTATTCGGCCTGACCGGCAGCCATGGCCTCGGCTTGCTCGAAATTCTCTTCGTCTTTCTGTTCGTCGACCTGTTCGACAATATCGGCACGCTGGTTGCCGTCACCAAGCGGGCGGGGCTGATGGACAAGGCGGGGCGCATCCCCGGTCTCAACCGCATCCTCATCACCGACGCCGCTGCCACCATCGTCGGATCGGTCGCGGGCACCAGCACGGTCACCTCCTATGTCGAAAGCGCAGCAGGCGTGCAGGCAGGCGGGCGCACCGGGCTGACGGCGGTTGTGACCGGCATCCTGTTCCTCGCCACCATGTTCGTCGCCCCCTATGCGCAGATCGTCCCGCTGGCCGCGACCGCGCCTGCGCTCATCATCGTGGGCGGGCTGATGCTGTTGCCGCTCACGGAAATAGAGTGGGAAGACCCGCTCTCGGCGATCCCCGCCTTCCTGACCGTGGCGATGATCCCGCTGACCTTCTCGATCGCCAATGGCCTGGCCTTCGGCATCACGGCGCACGCCATATTGAAGCTGCTGTGTGGCACCGCGATCAGGGCCGACTGGTTCCTCTTTCTGCTCGCCGCTTTGTTCGTCGTTCGCTTCGTCTGGATGAGCGCGGCATGATCCGGTCCCTCTGCCTTGCCCTGTGCGCCTTGCTGCTGCCAGTTTCGGCGCAGGCGAAGCCGCTCGACCGCACCCCGCGCACCGTGGTCATGACCGCCTTCGCGCCCGAATGGGATGCGCTCGCCCATTCCATCGCCCGGCCCAGGACGCATCAGGTCAACGGCCTGACGATGCTGACCGGCACGATGGCGGGAAAGCCAGTGCTGTTGATGCAGAGCGGCGTCAGCATGGTCAACGCCGCGATGAATACCCAATTGGTTCTGGATCGCTTCATCGTGAAGCGAATCGTCTTTTCCGGCATTGCGGGCGGCGTCGATCCCGCTTTGTCGATCGGCGACGTTGTCGTGCCGGAGGATTGGGCGCAATATCTGGAAGTGTCGTTCGCGCGCCAGACGCCGCAGGGCTGGGTCGTCCCCGAACCCGTCGATGCCGAAGCGCCATCGCCGTTCGGCATGATGTTCCCGCGCGGGGTGCGGCTTGGCAACGCCACGGAAACGCCCCGCCGTCATTACCGGCAGGCAGTCGATCCCGCGCTGCTGGCGCTCGCGCGCAAGGTTGCCGTCGGCGTGACGCTGCGCCGCTGCGTCGATGGACAGGCGACCGCCGCCAACTGCCTCGCCCATGACCCCAAATTCGTCGTCGGCGGCACCGGCGTCAGCGCCGGGGTCTATGCCGACAATGCGGAATTTCGCGATTATCTGGCCAAGGCATGGAAAGCGCGCGTGCTGGACATGGAAAGCGCGGCGGTGGTGCAGGTTGCCTATGCCAATCAAGTCCCGGCCATCGTGTTCCGCAGCCTGTCCGACCTGGCCGGGGGTGACGCGGGTGCGAACCAGATGAACACCTTCATGGCGCTGGCCTCGGTCAACAGTGCCGACGTCGTCCGCGCCTTCGTCGCGGCGCTGCCGGATTAGGATGATGGCGCTTTCCACCATCAGCGGCACGAACGGCATGGTGACCGCGCCCCATTGGCTGGCGGCGCAGGCGGGTTGCGACGTGCTGAAGGACGGCGGCAATGCGGTCGAAGCCGCCGTCGCGGTCGCGGCTACGCTGGCCGTCGTCTATCCCCATATGACCGGGATCGGCGGTGACAGTTTCTGGCTGGTCGCGCAGCCGGATGGTGCGATCCATAGCATCCATGGCTGCGGCGGCGCGGCGGCTAAAGCCGATCTTGCACTCTATGCCGGGCTGGGCGCTGTGCCGACACGGGGACCGTTGGCGGCCAATACGGTGGCAGGCACAGTGTCGGGCTGGGCGGCGATGCTCGAAAGCGGCGGGGGCAATCTGCCTTTGTCCCGGCTGCTGCGCGACGCTATCCACCATGCCGAAAACGGCGTGGCCGTCACCAGCGGCGGCGCGGCCATCGCGGCCGCCAAGGGCGGCGAGTTGCGGGTCCAGCCCGGCGCCTATGCCGCGATCTTCGAGCCGGAGGGCCGCCCGCTACGCGAAGGCGATCTGCTGCGCCAGCCTGCGCTTGCCGCGACGCTGCGGACGATCGCCACCCATGGCCCCGCCGATTTCTACACCGGCGCACTGGCTGATCTGGTGGCGGCGGACCTTGCCGCGCTGGGTAGCCCGGTCAGCCGCGACGATCTCGCCGCGCATCAGGCCACCCGGCCCACGCCGCTGACGACCCGCATCACCGGCATCGACCTGTATAACAGCGCCCCACCGACGCAGGGCTTCGCCTCGCTGATGATCCTCGCCTTGTTCGATCGGCTGCGCGCTGATCGGGCAGACGGCTTCGACCATATCCATGGTCTTGTCGAAGCCACCAAGCAGGCCTTCCTGCTGCGCGACACCCATGTTGGCGATCCCGCCTTTCACGATTTCGACTATCAGGGGCTGCTCGATGATCCGGCGGCGCTGGACGCCATCGCCGCCTCAATCGACCCGGCCCGCGCCTTGCCCTGGCCCCGCCCGTCGGCGCAGGGCGACACTTGCTGGTTTGCCGCCGCCGACCGGGAGGGGCGGGTGGTCAGCGCGATCCAGTCCACCTATTTCGAGTTCGGAGCGGGGCTGGTGCTGCCGCAGACCGGCATCACCTGGCAGAACCGGGGCAGCAGCTTTCGGCTGGCGGCAGACGGCTGGAACGCGCTTCGGCCCGGCCGCAAGCCCTTCCACACGCTCAATCCCGCGCTTGCCCGCTTCGATGACGGGCGGCTCATGGCCTATGGCACGATGGGCGGGGAGGGCCAGCCGCAGACCCAGGCCGCGCTCTTCACCCGCTATGTCCGTTTCGGTGTCGATCTCCAGCAGGCGATCAGCGCCCCGCGCTGGCTGCTGGGGCGGACATGGGGGGAGGACAGCACGACATTGAAGCTGGAGGACGGCTTCGACGATGCGCTCTACGCCGACCTTGCAGCGGCAGGCCATGATGTCGAGCGGGTCGGACCGCTGACGGCGATGATGGGCCATGCCGGCGCGATCGTTCGCCACGCCGATGGCCGCCTCGACGGCGCGACCGATCCGCGCAGCGACGGGCAGGTGGCAACATGGTGAGTGGCGGCGCAAGAGCGGTCGCGCGCTGCGACGCACTGGGCGTCGCGCCCTATAGCGACATGGAAGGCGGCCTTTATCGCGGCTATCTGAACCCGTCTTATACCGCCGCGCAGGACGCACTGGCTGGATGGATGGCGCAGGCGGGCATGGCCGTGTACCGCGATGCCGCCGCCAACCTGATCGGCCGCTATGACGGCACCCAACCCGGCGCACCGGCCCTGTTGATCGGCAGCCATCTCGACAGCGTGCGCGACGGCGGGCGCTATGACGGGCCGCTCGGCATCATGCTGGGCTTGGAGGCCGTGGCGGCGCTGCACCAGAGCGGCAAGCGCCTGCCATTCCCGATCGAAGTCATCGCCTTCGGGGACGAGGAAGGATCGCGCTTCCCCGCCGCCATGCTCACCAGCCGCGCGGTCGCGGGGACGCTGGCCCCCGAGGCGCTCGACATTGCCGACGCTGACGGCGTGTCGCTCTCGCAGGCCGGTGTCAGCCTGTCCGACTATCTCTCCGCCGCCCGCGGGCCCGGCACGACCCTTGCCTATCTCGAAGCCCATATCGAACAGGGACCGGTGCTGGAGGCAGACGGGCTGGCCGTCGGCACCGTCACCGGCATCGCCGCCCAATTGCGCTATCAGGCCGTCATCAAGGGCATGGCCGGTCATGCTGGCACGAGTTCCATGCCGCTGCGCCGCGACGCTGTGGCGGGCGCGGCCGAGATGATCCTCGCAATCGAAAAGATCGCCCGCGCCGACGCCTCCGATCTGGTCGCCACCGTGGGACGGATCGAGGCGCTGCCCGGCGCGCCCAATGTTATCGCAGGCGAAGTCCGCTTCACCATCGACATACGATCCGGCGAAGAAGCGCGCCGCGACCGAGCGGCGGAGGCGATCCTCGATGCGCTGGCCTCAATCGCCAATCACCGCGATCTGAATTACGCAATCCAGCGCGTCCACGATCTTCCCGCCAGCCCGTGCGACCCAGCGCTGATGGACCTGATGGACGCCGCCACCGCCGATGCGGGTTATCCCATCCGCCGCCTCGTGTCGGGCGCCGGGCATGACGCCATGGTGATGGCCGCGCTCTGTCCCACTGCCATGCTCTTCATCCGCTGCAAGCATGGCATCAGCCATAATCCCGCCGAACATGTCGACCCTGCCGATGCCGATGTGGCATTACAGGTCATGCTTGGCTTTATCGACCGATTGGGAGCGACATTTGACCCCGCTTGATCCCCTGCTCTTTGGCGAAATCGACCCGCCGCAGCGTCTGTTGATGGGACCGGGACCGGTCAACGCCCATCCCCGCGTGCTGCGCGCCATGTCCGCCGATCTGCTGGGCCAGTTCGATCCTGAAATGACCGGCTATATGAACCAGGTCATGGCGCTCTATCGCCCGATCTTTGGCACGCAAAACCCCTGGACGATGCTGATCGACGGCACCGCGCGCGCGGGGATAGAGGCGGCCCTGGTCTCGCTGGTCGCGCCGGGCGACACGGTGCTGGTGATCAATTTCGGGCGTTTCGGTCTGTTGCTCGGCGAAATCCTCACCCGCATCGGCGCGGTCATCGAAACCGTCGATGCGCCCTGGGGCGAAATCGTGCCGATGGAGGCGATCGCCGCCGCCATCGAACGTACCGGTCCCAAAATCGTCGCCTGCGTCCATGGCGATACATCGACCACCATGGCCCAGCCGCTCGACGGCCTTGGCGACCTGTGCCGCGCGGCTGGCGCTTTATGCTATGTCGATGCGACCGCGACCATCGGCGGCATGGCAATCGCCGCCGACCGCTGGGGTGTCGATGTCGTCACTGGCGGCTTGCAAAAATGCCTCGGTGGTCCGTCCGGCTCAGCGCCGATCACCATTTCGGATCGCGCCGCCGACCATATTTTCGCCCGCCGCCATACCGAAGCAGGCATCCGCAGCGCCGACAGTATCGACGGCGCGGGGCCGCGCATTGCTTCCAACTATTTCGACCTCGCCATGATCATGGACTATTGGTCGGACAAGCGCCTGAACCACCACACCGAAGCGACCTCCATGCTCTACGCCGCGCGGGAATGTGCGCGGGTGATGCTGGGGGAGGGGCTGGAGGCGCGCTATGCCCGCCACGCCGCCGCCGGCCGGGCGATGAGCGCCGGGCTGCGCGCCATGGGCCTCACCCTCTTTGGCGATGATGCCCATCGCATGACCAATGTGACCGGCGTGTTCATCCCGCAAGGCGTCGATAATGACCGGGTCCGCGCCGCCATGCGCGACCATTTCGAGATTGAGATCGGCACCGCCTTCGGTCCCCTGCAAGGCCGCATCTGGCGCATCGGCGCGATGGGCTATAATGCGATGAAGCATAAAGTGTTGCTGACATTGGCAGCCTTGGAGGCCTGCCTGTTGCGCGAAGGCTTCCTCCTGCCCGCAGGCGCAGCGGTCCCGGCGGCGCTGGAAGCATGGGGATGAGCGTTGCGCGCAATCACACCATCCTCCCCTCGCAGGGGAGGTGGCTGGCCGTAGGCCAGACGGAGGGGGGTCGAGCTATCGAGAGCGTGACACCCCTCCACCACCAGCTTCGCTGGCGGTCCCCCGCTCCTTGCAGGGGAGGATTTGCCCCGGAGAGGCATTCATGAGCCGCGACCTTATCGGCTATGGCCAGACACCACCCGACCCGCGCTGGCCCCGTGGTGCGCGCATCGCTGTCCAGTTCGTCGTCAATTATGAGGAAGGCGCGGAAAATAGCGTTCTGAACGGTGATGCCGGGTCCGAAGCGTTCCTGTCCGAAATGGTCGGTGCCGCCAGCCATCCCGCGCGCGCCATGGCGATGGAAAGCCTCTACGAATATGGCAGTCGCGCCGGTTTCTGGCGCCTCCACCGCCTGTTCACCGAGCGCGGCCTGCCCGTCACCATATTCGGCGTCGCCAATGCCATGGCGATGAACCCCGCCGCCGTGGAAGCCATGCTCGCGGCTGATTGGGAAATTGCCAGCCACGGCCTCAAATGGATCGACTATCAATATGTGCCCGAAGAAATGGAGCGCGCCCATATCGCGGAGGCCATCGCCCTCCATACCCGCCTGACCGGCGCGCGTCCGCTCGGCTGGTATCAGGGCCGCACTTCCCCCAACACGGCGCGACTGGTGCGCGAAGAAGGTGGCTTCGTTTATGATGCCGACAGCTATGCGGATGACCTGCCTTATTATGCAGAAGGGCAGCTGATCGTCCCCTACACGCTCGACGCCAACGACATGAAGATCGTCGCGCTCAACGGTTTTACCGAAGGCGAGCAGTTCTTCCGCTACCTGCGCGACACGTTCGACCAACTCCGCGCGGAAGGTGGCCGGATGATGTCGGTCGGCCTGCATGGCCGCATCGCCGGGCGTCCCGGCCGCGCCGCGGCCCTTGCCCGCTTCCTCGACCATGTCATGGCCAGCGGCGACGCCTGGGTCGCCCGCCGCATCGACATTGCCCGCCACTGGATGGAGGTCCACCCCGCATGACCATAGATGATCCGATCCTGCTCGCCGAAATGACCGCCGCCTTCATGGAATATGAGCGCGCGCTGATGGCCGACGATGTGCCTGCTATGGACGCGCTGTTCCACGATGCGCCGACCACCAACCGCTATGGCGTGGGCGAAGTATTGTACGGCATCGAGGAAATCCGCGCATTTCGTAAAGGTCGCGGCGGCTCCCCCCAACGCAAGCTGGGGAAGGTCTCCATCACGGTGTATGGCGACAGCTTTGCCACCGCCGACGCTGAATTTTTCCGCGAAAATAGCGACCGGCGCGGCCGCCAGACCCAGAGCTGGGTCAAGTTCGCCGATGGCTGGAAGGTCGTCTCCGCCCATGTCAGCCTGGAGGGCAACACGCATTGACTGCGCTGTTTGAACATAGTCCCTGGGTCGAGGCGCGCGCCGACGCACGGCCCGCATCGGGTGACCGTCATGCCGATCTGATGGCCGTCCTCCATGACGCCACTCCGGACGAGCAATTGGCGCTGATCCGCGCCCACCCCGAACTGGCGGGCAAGGCGGCGATCGACAGGACGCTGACCGATGCGTCGGCGGCGGAGCAGGCCTCGGCCGGTCTGGACCGCCTGACCCAACAGGAATATGACCGCTTCCACGCCCTCAACGCCGCTTACCGGGAACGCTTCGACTTTCCCTTCATCATCTGCGTGCGATTGACCGACAAGGCGGGTATATTGGCCGCCATGGAACAGCGCCTGGGGCATGGTCGCGACGAAGAGATCGCAACCGCACTCGCCCAGATCGGCGAGATTGTCCGGTTGCGGTTGGGGGACATGGCATGAGCGTCATCGGCCTGCCCGCGCTGGAATCCGATCTCGCCCGCCAACTCGTCCTGATCGGCCATGGCGGCACCGACTGGACCCGGCCGCGCGCCCATTCACAGGGTCATGTCCATGATGTCGTCATCGTCGGCGGCGGGCAGAGCGGTCTGGCCGCCGCCTTCGGCCTGCTGCGCGAACGGGTTTCCAACATTCTTGTCATCGATGAGAACCCCGCCGGGCTGGAAGGGCCGTGGGACACTTATGCGCGGATGATCACCCTGCGCACGCCCAAGAACCTCAACCCCATCGATTTCGGCATTCCAGCGCTCAGCTATCGCGCCTGGTGGGAAGCGCAGCATGGCGCAGCGGGCTGGGAGGCGGTCGACAAGATCGCGCGCGGCGACTGGATGGCCTATCTGCGCTGGTATCGCCGTGTTTTAAACCTGCCGGTGCGCAACGACACGAAACTCACCCTCATCGAGCCGCTGGGCGATGGCCTCCACCGCCTGCATCTCGACGGCCAGCCGCCGCTGCTGGCGCGCAAGGTGGTGCTGGCCACCGGCATACAGGGCGGCGGCGAATGGCATACCCCCGCCATGATCCGCGAGGCTTTGCCACGCAGCCTTTATGCCCATACCAGCGAACCGATTGACTTCGCCGGGCTCAGGGGAAAGCGCATCGGCATATTGGGCGGGGGCGCGTCGGCCTTCGACAATGCCAATGCCGCGCTCGGCCTTGGTGTGGGCGAGGCGCATGTTTTCATTCGCCGCCCACTACTGTCGCGCATCAACCCGATCCGCTTCATGGAGCAGGTCGGCTTCACCGGCCGCTATCCTGCGTTGTCAGATGCGGACAAATATGCGGTGATGGCCAGCTTCCTCGGTCACAACCAGCCGCCCACCAACGATACGTTCGATCGCGCGGCGAGCTGGCCCGGCTTCGCGCTGCATCTGGGCGCGCCCTGGACGGCGGTGGAACAACGCGACGGCGGCGTCCATGTGACGACGCCCGTGGGCAATTTCATGTTCGACTTTGTGGTCCTGTCCACCGGCCTGCTGAGCGACCCCGGCCTGCGCCCGGAACTTGCCGCCCTGGCATCAAGCATCGCCCGCTGGGCCGATCGCTACACGCCACCGCCGGGTAGCTCGAACGCGCTGATCGACGCGCATCCCTATCTCGGTGACGGCTTTGAGCTGACCCCGCGCGAGGAAGGGCAGGGCGATGCGCTGCACGGCCTGTTCGCCTTCAACTATTCCGCGCTCATCAGCCTGGGCCTCTCCGCCTCCGCTTTGTCGGGCCTGCAAACCGCGCTGCCGCGGCTGCTGCGCGGTGTCACCGACCAGCTTTTCCTCGATGATCGCACCGCGCTGGTCGCCGATCTGCTCGCCTATGACGAGGCGGAATTTGTCGGGCAATGGCCAAAACCGAAAGAGGAGGCGGCATGATGGCCAGCCTGTCCACCCATGTCCTCGACACCAGCCATGGCTGCCCCGCCGCCGGGGTCGCGCTCCGCCTGCTCGACGGCGACGGGGCGATGCTCTTCGCTGCTGCTACCGACGCGGATGGCCGCTGCCCCGGCCTGCCTGCGCTCGCGCAGGGCCGCTACCGGCTGGAATTTGCGGTTGCACCCTATTTCGCCGGGCGGGGCGTCGACCTGCCCGATCCGCCCTTCCTCGACATTATCGTCCTCGATTTCGGCATCGCGGACGAAGCCCATTATCACGTCCCCTTGCTCGTCTCGCCCTATGGCTATTCGACCTATCGGGGGAGCTGAGGTGAGCGTGCGCTTCCTGCTGGACGGCGATCTGGTCGAGATCGCCGACATTGATCCCACCGCCACCCTGCTCGATCATCTGCGCTACGCCATGCGCCGCACCGGCACGAAGGAAGGCTGCGCCGAGGGTGATTGCGGTGCCTGCACCGTGCTGCTGGGCGATCTGGTGGGGGATGCCATCGCCTGGCGCGCGGTCAATGCCTGCATCCTGTTCCTGCCGATGCTGCACGGCCGCGCGCTGCTGACCGTGGAAAGCCTGGCCCCCGACGGCGCGCTCACCCCGCTTCAGGCCTGCATGGCTACCAATGGCAGTTCGCAATGCGGCTTCTGCACGCCGGGGTTCGTCATGTCGCTCTATGGCCGTTGTGTCGGGGCCAGCGGTCATGACCTGCCGGTCGCCGATGTGCTGGCGGGCAATCTGTGCCGCTGCACCGGCTATGGTCCGATCCTCGCCGCTGCCGATGCCACCGGCCCGCTGGAACGCGACGACATAGCGACCGTCGCGGCGCTCAAGGCTCTGCGCGACAGGCCCGCCGCGTCCGGCCAGCATGGCGAGCGCCGCTGGTTCGCGCCGCGCAGTGGTGCCGCACTGGCCGACCTGCTCGCCAACCATCCCGACGCACGCATGGTCGCGGGTGCCACCGATGTTGGCCTGTGGGTTACCAAGGGGCTACGCAGCATCGACACGCTGATTTTTCTGGGCGACATTGCTGAGTTACAGACGATCGAGGAAAGCCCCGCTGGCGTCCGGCTGGGCGCGGGCGTGCGCTATGCCGATGCCCATGCCGCCTTTACGCGCCTCCACCCAGACCTTGGCGAACTGACCCGCCGCATCAGCGGCTTGCAGGTCCGCAATGCCGGAACGGTCGGCGGCAATATCGCCAACGGCTCGCCGATCGGCGACGGACCACCTGCCTTCATCGCGCTGGGCGCAGAACTGACATTGCGCAGCCGCGACGGGCGACGGACGATGCCTTTGGAGGACTATTTCCTCGACTATGGCAAGCAGGATCGCCGCCCCTGGGAATTTGTCGAAAGCCTGTGGATTCCCCGCCCCGGCCCGGATGCCATCATTCACATCGCCAAATTGTCACGCCGCTTCGACAGCGATATTTCGGCGGTTTGCGGTGCCTTTCACCTGACCGTGGATGAAGGGACCGTCACCGCCGCGCGCATCGCCTTTGGCGGCATGGCGGCTACACCGCGCCGCGCGCCGCTATGCGAAGCCGCGCTGGTTGGCCGGCCTTTCACGCTGGCGACGATGGAACAGGCTGCCGCAGCCCTCCGCACTGATTATGCCCCGCTCAGCGACGTGCGCGGCTCCGCCGCCTACCGCCTCGACGCCGCCGCCAACCTGCTGTTGCGCCTGTGGCACCGGGAGCAGGGGCAGGCCGTGTCGGTACTCAGTCTGGACGCCGTCCATGGCTGATCGCGATCCCGCATGGCGTGTGCTGCCCAAGCCCTCGCACCCGCATGACAGCGCGCGCCTCCATGTCACGGGCGCGGCCCGCTATGCCGATGACGGGCCGGAACCGGCCGACATGCTCCATCTGGCTTTCGGCCAGAGCGCCCATGCCCATGCCCGCATCCGCGCCATGGACTTGTCGGCCGTCCGTGCGGCCGAAGGCGTGGTCCACGTCTTTACCGCCGCCGACATCCCCGGCGCGAACGATGTCAGTCCCGTCGCCGGCGATGACCGGCTGTTGGCCGATGGCGAAGTCATCTGCGTCGGACAAGCCATCTTCCTGGTCGCCGCCACGAGCCAGCGCGCTGCACGCAAGGCCGCGCGGCTCGGCAAGATCGATTATGAAACGCTCCCTGCCTGCCTGACGATCGAGGCAGCACAGGCGGCCAATTCAGTGATCGAACCGACCCAGCGCATGGCGCGCGGTGACGCCGGTGCCGCGCTGGCTATCGCGCCCCACCGCCTGACCGGCGGTTTCGACATGGGCGGGCAGGATCATTTCTATCTGGAGGGGCAAGTCGCGGTCGCAACGCCGGGCGAAGATGGCCAGATCCATGTGCTCAGTTCCACCCAGCATCCCAGCGAAGTCCAGCATCTGATCGCCCATATGCTCCATCGCAATTCCGCCGACGTGACGGTGGAGGTGCGGCGCATGGGCGGCGCCTTTGGCGGCAAGGAAACGCAGGCGGCCCTGTTCGCCGCCGCCGCCGCGCTGGTGGCGGACAAGACCGGACGTCCCGCGAAATTCCGCTGCGACCGCGACGATGACATGGTGATGACCGGCAAGCGCCATGCCTTCCGCGTCTCCTATGATGTCGGCTTCGATGCTTCAGGCCATGTGCTGGCTCTCCAGCTGCGCCTTGCCTCCCGCTGCGGTGCCACGGTCGATCTGTCCCCGGCGATCAACGACCGGGCGATGTTCCATGCCGACAATTGCTACTGGCTACCCGACGTCGAAATCCTGTCCGAGCGGCTGAAAACCAACACCGTGTCCGACACCGCCTTTCGCGGTTTTGGCGGCCCGCAGGGGATGCTGGCGATCGAGCGGGTGATGGACGACATTGCCGCGCATCTGGGCCATGATCCGCTGGCGGTCCGTTGCCTCAATCTCTACGGCCCCGGTCGCGATGTCGCGCCCTATGGCATGACGATCGCGGACAATATCGCGCCCCAACTCATCGCCCGGCTGCGCGCCGACGCCCGCTATGACGCCCGCATCGCCGCGATCGACGCCTTTAACGCGACCAGCCCGATCATCAAGAAGGGCATCGCCCTCACCCCGGTCAAATTCGGGATCAGCTTCACCACCACCCATTTGAACCAGGCCGGGGCGCTGGTACTGGTCTATGCCGACGGGTCGATCCAGATCAACCATGGCGGCACGGAAATGGGGCAGGGGCTGTATATCAAGGTGGCGCAGGTCGTCGCCGATGTGTTCGCCGTGCCGATCGACCAAGTGCGGATCACCGCCACCCGCACCGACAAGGTGCCCAATACGTCCGCCACTGCCGCCTCGTCGGGCGCGGACCTCAACGGCATGGCCGCCTACAACGCGGCGATGACGATCCGCGACCGGCTGACCGGCTTCCTTGTCCGCACTTTTGGCTGCGCCGACACGGAAGTCCATTTCACCTCCGAAGGCATCATCGCCGGGGCAGAACGGCTGACCTTCGCCCAGCTTTGCCGCAAGGCGCATATCGGCCGCATCTCGCTCGCGGCCACCGGCTATTATGCAACCCCCGGCATCGCCTATGATCGCGCAGCGCATCAGGGCCGCCCTTTCTATTATTTCGCCTATGGCGCAGCCGTATCGGAAGTCGCGATCGACACGCTGACCGGCGAGCATAAGGTGCTGGCCGTCGACATCCTCCACGATGTCGGCCGCTCGCTCAATCGGCAGATCGACATCGGCCAGATTGAGGGCGGCTTCATCCAGGGGCAGGGGTGGCTGACCACCGAGGAACTGGTGTTCGACGATCAGGGCCACTTCCTGACCCATTCGCCCGCCACCTACAAAATCCCGACCGCGTCGGACCGGCCCGCCCATATGACGATCAGCCTGTGGGATGGCGAGAATGTCGAACCGACCATCAACCGGTCCAAGGCGGTCGGCGAACCCCCCTTCATGCTCGCTATCTCAGTCTTTTCCGCGCTGACCCGCGCCGTCGCCGCGGTCGCGCCGGACGTCCGCGCACTCCCGCGCCTCGACGCCCCTGCCACCCCCGAACGCATATTGCGCGCGGTGACGGAGCATCGCGCGCGATGAGCGAGTGGCTGGGCTGGCTGCGCAGCGTTGCAGGCAGGACGCCGGGCGCGATGATCAGCATCGTCGCGAGCGAAGGCTCCGCGCCGCGCGGGGCGGGGACGCGGATGCTCGTCACGGCGGACACGCTCCATGGCACGATCGGTGGTGGTCAGCTGGAATATCGCGCGGTCGAACAGGCCCGCGCCATCCTCGCGCTGCCGCCGGGCCATTGGCGGGTGCAGGATTATCCGTTGGGACCGCTGCTGGGCCAATGTTGCGGCGGGCGGGTGCGGCTGCTCATTGAACATCTCGATCCCGCCGCGATGGACTGGCTGGCCGATGCCGCCGACGAGCGCATCCTCGTCTCGACCTTCCTGCCCGACCGGATGGAACGGCATGTCAACGATCATGCCCTGCCGTCCAGCCTTTCGGCGCGCGGCGATCGTCCTCGCGCGGGTGACAGCCTCGCCGAAATCATCGGCCAGTATCAAAGGCCTGTTTACCTGTTCGGGGCCGGCCATGTCGGGCAGGCGATCGCCCGCCACGCTGCCAATCTGCCCTTGCGCCTGTCCTGGTTCGACACCCGCCCGGTGTTTGAAACGATAGATGGCGTTGCCGTCGTGCCCGAAGCCGCAATTGAGCAATGCGTGGCCGACGCGCCCGATGAGGCCGCCATTCTCATCCTGACTCACGATCATGGACTGGACTATCGCCTGACTCACGCCGCGCTTAGCCGCCCGCCTTGCGCCTTTATCGGCCTGATCGGTTCCGCCACCAAGGGTGCGCGCTTTCATGCACGGTTGGCGCGTGACGGCATCGATGCGCAGACGCGCGCCCGACTGACCTCGCCGATCGGGGTGCCGGGCGTCACCGGCAAGGAACCCGATGTCATCGCCATCGCCGTGCTGGCCCAACTGCTGCAACTGAGGGTCGCATGACGAAGGGTGGCATGACGATTCATGGCTTTCGCGGCGAACTTCTGTCGGTCTCGCGCGATCCACATCATCATCCCGATGCCATCCGCTACGAACCAGATGGGTTGCTGGTGGTAGAGGATGGCATCGTTGTCGCGCGCGGCGACTATATGACACTGGCAGGCCGCTTTCCCGGTCTTGCGATCGAGCATCTCCCCGGCCTGATCGTCCCTGGCTTCATCGACGCCCATGTCCATTATGCGCAGATGGACCATATCGCCTCGCACGGCGAACAATTGCTCGACTGGCTCGATCGCCATATCTTCCCGGCTGAAAAAGCCTTTGCCGACCGCGCCCATGCGGATCGGACGGCGAGCCTGTTTCTGGACGAACTGCTCCGCAACGGCACGACCAGCGCGCTGGTGTTCCCGACCGTCCATGCCCATTCGGTCGATGCCCTGTTCGACGCGGCGCTGGACCGGAACATGCGCATCCTGTCGGGCAAGATATTGATGGATATGGGGCCAGAGGGGCTGGCCGATACGGTCGATAGCGGGCGCAGCGAGAGCGACGCCCTGATCCGCCGCTGGCGTGGCCGTGGTCGGCTCGGCTATGCGGTGACACCCCGCTTTGCCCTCACCTCGTCGGACGCGCAGTTGCAGGTTGCAGGCGCCTTGCTGGCCGATCATCCCGACGTGCTGCTGCATACCCATCTGGCCGAAAATCTGCGCGAATGTGCCGCCGTGGCTGACCGCTTTCCCGCGGCGCAGGATTATCTCGACGTCTATGACCGCTTCGGTCTGGTCGGCGACCGGTCGGTGTTCGCCCATGGCGTCCATTTGTCCGACCGGGCCTGTGCCCGCCTGGCCCAAAGCGGCGCGGGGATAGCCGTCTGCCCCAGTTCCAACCTGTTTCTGGGATCAGGCTTTTTCGATTTTGGGCAGGCCGACGCCCATGGCGTCCGCATCGGCCTTGGCACCGATGTCGGCGCAGGCACCTCCTTCTCGCTGCTCCATACCGCAGGGCTTGCCTATCAGGCGGCCCTGTCGCGCCATGATCCGCTCGATCCCTTCCGCGCCCTCTATCTCGCGACAGCGGGCGGCGCTGCGCTGCTCCACATGGACGACAGGGTCGGCGGTCTGGAACCGGGGCAGGAGGCTGATTTCGTCCTGCTCGACTGTGCAGCGACCCCGCTGCTGGCGCGGCGCACGGAACATGCAACGCTTGCCGACCGTCTCTTCGCGCTGCAAATCCTCGGCGACGACCGCGTCATCGCGCGGACCTATATTTTGGGCCAATGCGCCTGGGACCGACAAGGCACAGCATCATGACCGATCTCGACAGCTTCATCCGCGCGCTGCCCAAGGCCGAACTCCATCTCCATATCGAAGGCAGTCTGGAGCCGGAACTGATGTTCGCCCTTGCCGAACGCAATGGCGTCGCCATCCCCTATGCCAGTGTGGAGGATGTTCGCGCCGCCTACGCCTTTGGTAACTTGCAGGATTTTCTCGACATTTATTATGCCGGGGCGGACGTGCTGCGGACCAGCCGAGATTTCCACGATCTCGCCGCCGCTTACTTCGATCGGGCGGCGGCGGACGGCGTCGTCCATGCCGAACTCATGTTCGATCCGCAGACCCATACCGATCGTGGCATTCCCTTCGCCACGGTCGTCGAAGGACTGCTCTCGGCCATGGCCGATGCACAAGCACGCCATGGCATCAGCAGCGCGCTCATCCTCTCCTTCCTGCGCCATCTGAGCGAAGAGGCGGCGTTCGCGACACTGGCCACCGCAGACCCCTGGCTCGACCGCATCGCCGCCGTCGGCCTCGATTCCTCCGAAAACGGCCATCCGCCCGAAAAATTCGCCCGCGTTTTCGCTGCCGCCGCCGCCAAAGGCCTCCGCCTGACTGCCCATGCCGGCGAGGAAGGACCACCCGCCTATGTCTATCAGGCGCTCGACCTGCTCCATGTCGATCGCATCGACCATGGCAACCGCGCGCTGGAGGATGATGCGCTGGTCGACCGGCTGGTGCGGGAGGGGATGACGCTCACCGTCTGCCCGCTCTCCAACCTCAAATTGTGCGTGGTTCCCGATCTGGCCGACCATCCGATCGACCGGATGCTGGACCTTGGCTTGCGCGCCACGATCAATTCCGACGATCCCGCCTATTTCGGCGGCTATATCGCCGACAATTATCGCGCAGCGGCGACGGCGCGCGGCCTCACCAGGGCGCAACTCGTCCAACTCGCCCGCAACAGCTTCATCGGCTCCTTCCTGCCAGCCGACGCCATCGCCGCCCATCTCGAACGACTGGACGCCCATCTATGAGGCTGCTTGCCACTCTTCTCGCGCTGCTGCTGACCATCGGCCTCGCCCATGCCGATACGCCCCGGCGCAAGGTCATCATCGACGATGAGGGCTTTGCGCTCATGCACCTCATGCTGCTGGAGGCGCCGGACGTCGACGTACTGGGCATCACCACCGTAACGGGCAACGCCTGGGCCAATCGCGCCACCGCCATGGCCCTGCGCGGGCTGGAGATCGCCCGGCGCACAGACGTGCCGGTCGTGCAGGGTGCAACCTATCCACTGCTCAACTCGGAAGGCCTGACCGATCGCTGGGAAGCCCTCTACGGCAAGCTGACATGGAAGGGGGCGTGGATGAAGCAGTGGGTCGAACCGACCCAGCAAAGTACGCCGCCCTATTTCGGCCCGAACGATCCGGTCGATTTGCCCGAAGGCAACCCGACGACCAAGGCACGCGACGAGATCGCCGCCAATTTCCTGATCCGCATGGTCCGCCAATATCCCGGCGAAGTGACGATCATCGCCGCCGGGCCGCTCACCAATCTTGCGCTTGCCCAGCGGCTCGATCCTGCCTTTGCCAGCCTGGCGAAGGAGCTTGTCTATATGGGCGGCTCGCTCAATCCCCGGCAAGCGCTCGACAATCGCGCCGCCGCCGATTTCGCCCGCGAATTCGTCAACACGCCCCGGCGCGAATTCAACATCCGTTTCGACCCCGAAGCCGCCAGCATCGTCGCGCGCAGCCCGTGGAAGGCGATCACCGTCGTCCCGGTCGATCCCTCGACCGGCACCCAGCGCAGTAAGGCTCTGCTCGACCGCATGGCAAAATCCGCCAGCCCCGACCTTGCCAGCTTCATCGCCGCGCTGGAACCCGGCTTCCCGTTGTGGGACGAGATTGCGGCGGGCGTCTGGCTCGACCCGACCCTCGTGACCGACCAGCAGACGCTCTATGTCGATTATAACAGCCAGTTCGGCCCCGGCTATGGGGACATGCTCTCCTGGTTCGCGCCCTATCGCCCCGGCCTTGGCGAGCAGCCCGCCACCGTTATCCGCACGATCGACGCTACCCGGCTGGAGACGCTGATGGTCCGTCTGATGGCCAACAGTAGACCAAAATGACTGTCGCCAGCCGACCGACCCGGCGCTAGAATAAGCGCTATGACGATCAAGCTCATCTGCCTAGATGCCGACGACACGCTGTGGCATAATATGCGCCATTTCAATGCGACCGAAGAGGCGCTGGTGGCCATGCTCCAGCCCTTTGCCGACGCCCATATCGCGCGCGATACGCTTAATGCCTGTGAAGGGCGCAATCTCAAACTTTATGGGTATGGGGCCAAGGGCTTTACCCTATCGATGATCGAGACGGCAGCCGAACTGGCCGGGGACCAGATCTCCAAAACGATGATCGAGGAGATATTGGCCGCCGGGCGTGCGCTATTGGCGCATCCGGTCGACCTGTTCGACGATGTCGCGGAGACGCTCGATGCTCTCGCCCACCGGGGACGGCTCGTTCTGGTGACCAAGGGCGATTTGCTGCACCAGGAATCGAAACTGGCGGCCTCCGGCCTGGGCGATCTTTTCAGCGGTATCGAAATCGTCAGCGACAAGACCGAAAACACTTTCCGCCGCGTGTTCGATCAATATGGCGTTTCCGCCCACGAAGCCATCATGGCGGGCGACTCAATGCGATCGGACATCCGCCCCGCGCTGGAGGCGGGTGCATGGGCCGCCTATATCCCGCAGGAAGGCGCCTGGGTCCATGAAATCGCCGACCCCCCGTCGGACCATCCCCGCTTCCGCCAGATCGACCGCCTTGCAGAGCTGCCGGACCTCATCGATAGGATCGGCTAAAGATCGTCCGCGCCCAGCCAATGCTCGGTCTGTGGCGGCAGATATTGCGCCATGCGGTCCAGCAATATGTCCGGGTCGTTGTCGATTAGCAGCATCGCCCGGTGCCGGGGCTGGAGGAAGCCTTCGGCCACAACCGAATCGATGAAGGTCGACATCGGCGTGTAAAATCCGTTGACGTTGAGCAGTCCGCACGGCTTTTCATGATAGCCAAGCTGCGACCAGCACCAGGCCTCGAATATCTCCTCCAGCGTGCCGATGCCGCCCGGCAGGCACAGGAAGCCATCGGCAAATTTGGCCATCATCGCCTTGCGCTCATGCATGGTCTTGACGACATGCAGTTGCGTGATGCCCGGATGGTCATGTTCGCGCGCGCGCAACGCTTCGGGAATCACGCCGATCACTTCGCCGCCCGCCGCGCAGACCGTGTCGGCGATCACGCCCATCAGCCCTACGGTCCCGCCGCCATAGACCAGACCAATGCCACGCTCCGCCAGCAGCCTGCCGACCCGTTCGGCGGCTTCACGATAGACAGGGGAATGGCCGGGCGATGAACCGAGATAGACGCAGATCCGCATCAGGCGAGCCGCTCAGGCACGGACAGCGCCTCTTCGACGATGGTGCCCTTGGCACCCACCGCTTCCCAGGGGAAAACGAACCAGCGCTTGTCCTCGTCCCGGTCGATGATTTGCGCCCAATAGTCCACCGTCACGCGCGACCGGCTGTTGGTGATGATGACGGCAAAGCGCAGATTGTCGCCATTACAGCCATTGTCCGCCAGCAACCGCCGGACATAATCGATCGTCCCGCCACTGTCGTTGATGTCGTCGATGAACAGCAGCCGCAGGCCCGCCGCGCTCTTGGCCGCGACCTTGGCCAGCAACTCGTCGGCAAAGCCCGGCACTTTGGAACTATGGTCGATCGAGAGCATCGGCAGCTCGGTCTGATGCGAGATATAGACGGCCGGGACCAGCCCGCCGCGCCCGATGCCTATAACGAAATCGGGCGTCCAGTCGCCCTGTTCAATCTGCCGCGCCAGCATTTGCACGTCGGCGACAAAAGCATCGTTGGAGATATAGTGGAGCACAGGCTCGGCAGTATGGCTCATGACAGGGAGGTCCGTTGACGGTCGGGAAAGACTGTCCGTTATCGGGTCTGCACGCATTGGGCAATCGGCTGAAAGGCGCTTATGCCACGGCGGGGCCGTCGATCGATATCGGATAGCTCAGTTGCGGGAAGCCATTTTCAATTTCCTGCAACACGATCCCCGCCGCATAGGATGGCGTGCGCGCTGATGCGGTGCAGAGCGCCAGCGTCATTGGCCGCAATATCGGGTCGGAAATCTTGGTGAAGGACAAGAGGCCGCGCCGCACCTCGGTAATCACGTCGAGCGAAGTCAGCACGCCGATGCCCACGCCCTGGGTGACGAGCGACGTGATCATCTGGATATTGTCCGATGACACCGCCCGGTCGATCACAACCCCGGTCGTCCCCTCCAGCACCGCAATCTGCTCATAGACCGCCAACGGTTCGGCCGGCACGATCAGCCTGGATCCAACACAACTGGAAAAGCGCGCTTCCCTCTTGGCTCCCAGCGGATGGCCGGTCGGCGTGACGAAGCCCAGCACGACCTCCACGAAGGACCGCACCGCCAGGTCGCGCACCGTCTGCGGCTCAAAGAATATGCCGAAATCCACCTCGCCGCGCACCGTTGCCAGCCGTGCGGCATCATTTTCCAGCACCCGCACGCCGATGGTGATGCCGGGATATTTGCTCTGGAGCGCCTGGATCGCGGCGGGAACATAGCCCTTCGCCAGCGCGTCGATGACAGCGATATCGACATGCCCGCGTTTCAACCCGCGCAGATCCTCTATCTGCGCACGGACATCGGCCATATTCTTCTGCCATTTGCTGCCAGCGGCCATCATGATTTCACCCGCTGCCGTCAGGCGCAGGCCGGTCGGCAACCGCTCAAACAGGGGCATCCCCAGATTGGCTTCTACGTTCAGAATCTGCCGATCGATCGCGGAAGCCGACACGTTCAACTCATCGGCCGCGCGCCGGATCGACCCCAATCGGCCTACCGCTATGAAATAACGCAAGAAACGTGAAAGCGCCGGCATACCCACCCTATTTTTTGCAACACTGCGTCGAATTCATTGCATTTGATCGCACCACGTCAAGCCCCTAGTTGCAATGCACACCACATCGCCTGTCGGCGACAGGGGGGAATCAGGGCTGTGCGTGTTGCAGCGCACCGTTGCCAGAAGGGCCAACGCCTTAGGTCCGTCCGGCCCCGGCATACGCCTGTCGCGGAGACATGGCTGGAATTTCTCAATGAAATCCAGCCGCCAGCAAAAATGGAGAGGAACAGGGAGCTTTAACAGCAGGGCGATCAATATGTGCCGCCCTGTTTCAAATGGGGGGTATCTTATTCATGGCAAACATTGACCGCTTGCAGGACACGCACGACATCGCGCCGCATCAAGGTCGTCGCGGCCGCCATTTCGGCATGATGGCTGCTGGCTTGCTGGCGTGCACTGCGCTGACCACACCGGTCTGGGCACAGGATGGGGCGCCTGTCGACGCACCCGCGCCGGGCGATGAAATCATTGTGACCGGCGCGCTCAACGCGCTGCCGGACAAGGATGTCGGATCGATCTTCGGCTTTGCCAAGACGCTGGTGGAAACGCCCCGTTCGGCCTCGACCGTCAGCAGCGAGCAGATTGAGCGCTTCGGCATCACCGACATCTACGATCTCGTCGCCCAGGCACCGGGCACCTTCACCAACAGCTTCTTTGGCGTCGGCGGCGCGCTCGACATTCGCGGCACGCCCGGCGAAGTCTATTTCCGCGGTGTCCGTCGCCTCGACAATCCTGGCAACTATCCCACACCCATCGGCGCATCGGATCGGATCGACATTGTCCGTGGCCCGGCCTCGCCAATCTACGGCCCGTCCAAGACCGGCGGCTATATGAACTTCGTGCCGAAATCCGCGCGCGTGAAGGATGGCTCGCTGCTGACCGGGCCGGAGGGTGAGTTGAGCTACACGATCGGCAGCTGGAACCGCAATGTGCTCAAGGCCGAACTGCGCGGCCCTGCAAAGATCGGCACGGCCGAATTTGGCTACAGCCTCTATGCCGAGGTCGAGGATAGCGGTAGCTATTATGACAATATGTCGACCAACCAGACGATCCTGCAGGCCGCATTCGACAGCCAGATCACTGACAATTTCCGCATCGAATTTGGCGGCATGTACCAGAAATATTCCGGCCAGCAAAATGGCGGATGGAACCGCCTGACGCAGGCGTTGGTCGACAACGGCACCTATATCACCGGATCGGCCCAGCCGGTCGATGCCAATGGCGATGGTCAGTTGTCGCAGCAGGAATTCAGCGCGATCGGCGATTTCAACCCATTTGGTTCCTTCGGCTGCGGCGGCGGCAGCGTTTTTGCCAATGCGTCCAACAATGACGCCTGTTATGCGACCAACTATCCCTGGCTCGGTCTGACCAATGTCGGCACGACCAAGCTCAGCCGCAGGAAGGTGCTGACCGGCAAGAATGATCTGCTGGTGAACAAGGCCAAGACCGCCTATTTCGACATGATCTTCAACGCCGATAGCGGACTGGAGATCAAGAACCAGTTTTTCTATGACGGCATCGATAATGACAACGAAAATAGCTATGGCTTTTCCCAGTTCCATAAAAGCTGGGTGATCGAGGACAAGATTGTCATCTCGAAAAGCTTTGATAGCAGTGCAGGCAAATTCTCCTTCCAGGTGTCGCCCTCGGTTCGCTACACCAAGTTCCTGCACGGCGATGATTTCAACTTTGAATATTTCCATCGCGTCGATCTGACCAAGGGTTATGACGCGCTGTCTGATCGCCTGCTTTCCACCGAATGCGACTGCGATTATTCCAACTATTTGAAGGGCCATTATACCGATTATGGCTTTGCGGGTCTGGCGGACCTCGACTTCAACTTCGGCCTCGGCATCATATTGGGTGCCCGCTATGATGATATCAGCGTCGATTCCAGCTTCATCCCTACAAAGATGAACAACCTGCCCGCCGTCACCTCTGCCAAGGGCAGCAAGGGCGGCTGGTCCTGGACGGCGAGCGCTTCCTACAAAATGCCCTTTGGCCTGATCCCCTATGCAACCGCCTCGCGCCAGTCGACGGTGATTGCTGGCCAGGGTTCGGAAATCGATGCTGGCACGGTGGCCGCCAACGGCTTCATCACCGCCTCCAAAATGGTTGAGGGCGGCGTCAAGGGCAGCTGGCTTGGCGGCCAGCTCTATGCCGCGCTGTCGGTGTACCAGCAGGAACGTACCGATCACAATATCCAGTCCTCCACGGTCAACCAGTCGGTGCAGACCAAGGGGCTGGAGGCGGAATTCCGCTGGTCGGTTGATCGCCATTTCCTGATTACAGGCGCCTACACCAAGACGAAGGTCGTCAACCTGACCTTCCTCGACAGCGGTACTGCATTCAGCTTCCTGGGCTATGAGGATCTGAAAGCCAGCCTGACCGACCCGTCGCTCATCTTTGGCGGCCAGCCGGGCGCATTGCTGCCGATTGGCAGCAAGAATGATGCGCGCCGTGCTGGTATCCCTGAAAATCTCTACTCGCTGACCGGCACCTATTCCTTCGACAGCGGCCTTGCGCTCAGCGCCAGCGTCGTGAAGGTGGACTCGGTATTCTCTGGCCAGTCGCAGGCGGTGAAGCTGCCGGGCTATGCGCTGGTCGATCTGGGCGCATCCTATCAGCTGGACAATTGGCTGTTCCGCCTTGTCGTCAAGAATGCGACCAACGAAAAATATTTCCGCGCCAACTTCACCGAATTGTTCGGCAGCACCATCGTCCTGCCCGAACGGCCGCGCAGCTTCCAGGCGACCGTATCGTATAAATTCTGATGTCTGTGGAAGGCGCCGGGCAACCGGTGCCTTCCTTTCTTGATCGGTTATAAGGGACGTTCCATGCGCCTCCTGTCTTATGTCGCGACACTGGCGAGTGCGACCCTGTTTTTCATGGCACCGGTCACGGCCAGCGCCGCGACGCCATCGGGTGTTGAGGATTGTTTGCCCGGCAAAGCCTGTTCCCATCCCCTGCCGGTTCGTGTCGTCATCGTGTCGCTGTTTGAAATTGGCGAGGATAGCGGCGACAAGCCCGGCGAATTTCAGTTGTGGAAGGAGCGGCGGCATCTCGACACCCGCATCCCTTTTCCTCAGTCCCACCACGATCTCTATTATAATCCCGACAGCCAGATTTTGGGCGTGGTCACCGGCATGGGCAATATCAAGTCGGCGACTGCGACCATGGCGCTGGGTCTCGACCAACGGTTCGACCTGTCCCATGCCTATTGGCTTGTGGCGGGCATTGCGGGCATAGACCCGCAGGATGCCTCGATCGGATCGGCCGCCTGGGCGCGCTATCTGGTCGATGGCGACCTGGCGCATGAAATAGATGCGCGGGAAATCCCGGCCGACTGGAACAGCGGCTATTTTCCCCTGCACAGCAAAGGCCCCAACGATCCCAGCCCGCCGGTCGGGCAGGGCGAGATATTCGAGATCAACCCCGCCTTGCGCGACTGGGCCTATGACCTGACCAAGGACATGGTCCTGCCCGACGATCCTTCGATCCGCAAGGAACGCGCCCGCTTCACCAACCATCCGATGGCGCAACGCCCGCCCTTCGTGCTGAAGGGTGATCAACTGGCGGCGATGACCTTCTGGCATGGCGCGCGGATGACCGACTGGGCCAATGACTGGGTCAATTATTGGACGCAGGGGAAGGGCGAATTCGTCACCTCCGCGATGGAGGAAACCGGCACCTATCAATCGATCGTCTATCTCGACAAGATCGGCCGGGTGGACAAGGATCGCTTCATGGTGCTGCGCGCGGGCAGCAACTTCACCATGCCGCCGCCCGGCGACACAGCTGCCCATTATCTGCTGACCGAAAATGAAGGCTATGCCGGCATGAATGCGGCGCTTGAAAGCCTCTATCTGGTCGGATCGAAGGTCGTGGACGAACTGGTCAGCCATTGGGATCGCTACGAAAAGACCGTGCCCCAATAGCATGGCGCTTACCGTCATCCGCAACGCCGACATCCTTGTCTGCATGGATGATCCCCGGCGGGAAATTGCCGACGGGGCAGTCGCCTTCCGGGATGGGGTCATATTGGCGGTCGGGACAACGGCGGAGCTGGCCTCTTCGCTGGCCGAGGCCGACGAGGTGGTTGACGCGCGCGGCTGTGTCGTCACGCCCGGCCTCGTCAACACCCATCAACATCTCTACCAGTCGCTGACCCGATCATTGCCCGGCGCAATCAACGCCTCGCTGTTCGACTGGCTCAAACGCCTCTATCCGATCTGGGCGCAATATCGGCCCGATGACGTGTTCGCCGCGACCCAGCTTGGCCTTGCCGAACTGGCGCTGTCGGGCTGCACCCTGACCTCCGATCATCTCTACCTCTTCCCCAATGGCGTGACGCTCGATGACACGATCGCCGCCGCGCAGGGCATCGGCATCCGCTTCCATCCCACGCGCGGCGCGATGAGCGTGGGGGAAAGCGACGGTGGCCTGCCGCCCGACAATCTGGTCGAGGATGAGCGCGCGATTCTGAATGACACGATCCGCGTGATCGACCGTTTCCATGACGCGGGGGAGGGGGCCATGGTCCGCGTCGGCGTGGCCCCCTGTTCGCCCTTTTCGGTCAGCCAGGGGCTGATGCGCGACGCCGCATTGCTCGCGCGCGACAAGGGGGTGATGCTGCACACCCATCTGGCCGAGGATGCTGACGACGTCGCCTTCTCGCTCGAGCGCTTCGGCTGCCGTCCCGGCGATTATGCCGAAAGTCTGGGCTGGGTCGGCCCCGACGTCTGGCATGCCCATTGTGTCCAGCTCGATGTCCGCGAAATCGCCCTGTTCGCTCGGACCGGCACCGGCATCGCTCACTGCCCCTGCTCCAATTGCCGCCTTGGCTCCGGCATCGCCCCGCTCAAATCGATGTTTGAACAGGGCGTATCGCTCGGCCTTGGCGTCGATGGCTCGGCCTCCAGCGACAGCGGCAACCTGCTGCTGGAAGCGCGGCAGGCAGTGCTGCTCCAGCGCGCGATCGGCGGCCCAGCCGCCTTCGATCCGCGTGACGCGCTGTACATCGCCACGCGCGGCGGGGCAGAGATGCTGGGCCGCCACGACTGCGGCTCGATCGAGGCGGGAAAGCGCGCGGATATCGTCCTGTGGGACGGTATGAACTTCGCCTCCATGGGCGCGTGGGACAAGGTTGCGGGCCTGATCCTCAGTCCGCCCACGGGCGCGCGCAATGTGTTCGTCGAAGGCCGCGCAGTGGTGCGCGACGGGCAACTGGTGCAGGCCGATCGCACGACCATCCTGCAAGCCGCCGAGCGCTCGCTCACCCGTCTGATGAGTCTCGCCTGATGTCTCCCATGACGGCGGAGCAAGCCCGCGATCCCGATCATTTCCCCGGCCTGGCCGTCGCGATTCCCCTGGGCGTCCAGCACGTTCTGGCGATGTTCGTCAGCAATCTGACCCCGGCGATCATCGTCGCGGGCGCGGCCGGTTTCGGCTTCGGATCGCCAGACCCAGCGCCCATGATCTACATGATCCAGATGGCGATGCTGTTCGCTGGCATCGCCACGCTGATGCAGACGATCGGCCTCGGTCCGGTCGGCGCGCGCCTGCCAATCGTGCAGGGTACCAGCTTTGCTTTCCTGCCGGTGATGATCCCGATCGTCGCGGGGCAGGGGGTGGCAGCCATGGCACAGCTGACCACCGCTGCCGTTATCGGCGGCCTGTTCCACGCCTGCGTCAGCAGCTGCATCGGCCGCATCCGCTTCGCCCTGCCGCCGATGGTCACGGGGCTGGTCGTGCTGATGATCGGCCTGTCGCTGATGCGCGTCGGGGTGCAATATGCTGCCGGTGGCGTCGCGGCGCAGGGCACGCCCGCCTATGGCGCGGGGACGAGCTGGATGCTGGCGGGCATCGTCGTCGTCGTGACGCTGGGCCTCAGCTTCTACGGACGCGGGCTATGGTCGACCGCCTCGGTGCTGCTGGGGCTGCTAGCGGGTTACGGCGTTGCGGCAGCGATGGGGCGGGTGTCGCTTGCCCCGGTCGCGGCAGCAGGATGGGTGATGGTGCCGCAGCCCTTCCATTTCGGCTTTGCGGTATCCTTCCCGGCGATCCTGGGCTTCTGCCTGATGGGGTTTATCTCCGCGATCGAATCGATCGGCGCGGTGTCGGCCATCTGCGAAGGCGGCGCTGGACGCCCGGCCACCGATCGCGAACTCATCGGCGCGACCAGTGCGGACGGCCTTGGCACCGCGCTGGCGGGCATGTTCGGCGCGATGCCCAACACCTCCTTCAGCCAGAATGTCGGGCTGATCGCGATCACCGGTATCATGAGCCGCCATATCGTGACGATCGGCGCGCTGTTCCTCATCCTGTGCGGCTTTGCGCCCAAGATCGGCGCGCTCATCACCACCATCCCGATCGAGGTACTGGGCGGCGGGGTGATCGTGATGTTCGGCATGGTCGCGTCTGCCGCGCTGTCGATCCTGTCGGGCGTCGCATGGACCCAGCGCAACATGCTGATCTTCGGCGTGGCCCTGTCGATCGGCATCGGGCTTGAACTGGAGCCGGACGCCGTATCGCACCTGCCCGGAACGCTGCGCATCATCCTGACATCAGGCGTCCTGCCTGCTGCACTGGTGGCGGTGATCCTGAACCTTGCCGTGCCCGACCGGGTCAGCGCGGCATAGCTTCAAAGGCCTGAAGGTCGCGCTCCAGCCTGGCTTGCGCCGCCGCCTTGGGACTTGCCGCCAGCCAGGCGCTACACCCCGGCGCGTCCATTACGATGCACGCCGCAACCCGCGCACCGCCCGGCTTGTCCTGCCACAGACTCTCGCCTTGCAGGAAACTGTAATGCAACCCGTTGCGCACGATCTGCTTGAGGTCCGCGTAGCGCAGCCCCTGTTCGGTGACGGCGCGGAGATATTCGTTGGTCATGTCACTGCGCGACACGCCCTCATCGTCGGTCGACAACACCACCGGCACGCCCGCTTCCCGATACAGCGACAGCGGATGATCGCTGCCCTTCACCCCCAATATGACGGCATTGCTGGTCAGGTTGATCTCCACCGCCACCTGATCGCGCGCCATCCGTGCCAGCAGCGCGGGTGCATCGCTCTCATAGGCGATGTCGATGCCATGGCCGATCCGCCCCGCGCCGGCAACCTGCACCGCATCGCGAATATGAAAGTTCAGGTCGCGCGATGGAACCAGGCCCAGCGTCAGTTCGCCTGCATGAAGCGACAGTTGCACCTCGGAATGCCGCGCCTTGAGGAAAGCGATCATCTGCATATGCAGCGCATAATCGCGCACCGCGACGGGGTCATGCTCCGGTGCAGCGATATTGACGCCGACAAAGCGCGGATCGGCCTCGACCAGTGCAAAGCCAAACGCCAGTTGCGCGAACACCTGCGCAGGCGGGCTGGTGCGGATCGCGGTGTAGAGATAGCGCATTTCCACGCCGCAGGCGGGTTTCGGATTGGCCGTCCCGCACCCGTCGATCGCCGCGCCCTGCGCATCATAGCCGTCATAGTCGACCTTTGCGCTCGCAACGGCGTCCGGCAATAGTGGCACAATCTTCGCGTATAACGCGGCCAAATCGCTGGCGTCGGCATCGGCCATCTTCATGCCCAGCATCCAGCCCGCGCGCGCGCCGCTGCCCAGTTCAACATAGGACAGATGGTCCGCCGCCGCCTGCTGCCGGGTCAGCGCCATGGCTTCGCCGACATGGCGGCTATAGGCCGGGCCGAACGCATCGAAGGTCGCAAAGAAACGGTCATAACCCGACACCGTCGGATCACCCACGCCCGCCTCGAACCCGCGCGTGGAAAAGGCGTCGATCGCGCGCGAATAATGAGGATATGCCTTCTCCAGCCCAGCCGCTGAAACGCGCCCCGGCGCGGTGCAGGGCGGATCGACAATATGATGCGTATCGGTCGTTATGCACAGGCCATCGGCCGCCGCCCAGCGCAGATAATCCTCCGCGAAATTGGCCCCGCCCGCATGATTGTGCAGGTCGCCGCCTTTGGGCATTGCTTGCAGGAAGATGCGCAGCCGCGGACTGCTGCCCGCAATCCGGTCCAGATAGGCGGCGGTGCGCGCTTCGTTGGACACAGGGGCGGCGGGCGTCCGCGCCATGACCGGCCCGGCGCTTAGCATCAGCGCCACCAACAGTGCAGCCACCCGCGTCATATAGATCCCCCGTTTCGCGGTCCTTCTGGCGACGACGCCCGCAATGTTCAATGACGATATTGTGGACGTCCCGTTGCGAAAATCAGAGCGCTCTGGCGCACGGGGCGGCTCACCGGGGTGGCCTAATTTTGCGATTCCGCCGTCCCGTTAACGGCAATGGACGCAAGGCGGAATCCGCCATAGGCCCAGGATCATACCCGATTTGCATGGACGCACGGCGGACGATGAGCCGCCGAACGTCATGGCAGGGTGAAGGGGGCGGCGCACGACTGCTCGCGGGATATAGGATCGTAATGAATGGGCCTGAACTGGCATCCGACTTTGCCCAGTTGCATCCTGGCGCTCAGTGCGCTGGCGGCGGCAGCGTCGGTTCTGGCGCGGCCTGACGAGGTGCCGCCACTGCCCACCGCTGCCGCCCACACTGCGCCCGACGCTACACCAGCGATCCTGGGCGACTATTGCGCACGCTGCCACAACGATAGCGACAAGATCGCCAATCTCTCGCTCGACGATGTGCGCAATGGCGATCTGCTGCACGGCACGAATATGGACATCTGGGAAAAGGTGCTGCGCCGCACCCGTCAGGGCGAAATGCCGCCGCTTAACAAGCCGCAGCCGACGCCTGCTGCCAGGGCCGCCTTCGTCCAGTGGCTGGAAAACGGGCTGGATGCCTATGCCGCCCAGCATCCCGATCCCGGCCGCGCCACCATCCGCCGCCTGAACCGCGTCGAATATGCCAATGCCGTTCGCGACCTGCTGGCGCTCAAGGTCGATGTCAGCCGCGAATTGCCGCAGGATAATTCGGGCTATGGCTTCGACAATATCGCCGATGTCCTCAGCGTCTCGCCGACTTTGATGGACCGTTATATCGCGGTCGCGGGAAAGGTCGGGCGCATGGCGACCGGCCTCACGTCCCGGCGGGAATTCGTCACATCCTATGAAGTGCCCAAGGATGGATCGGTCATGAACGCCGGTCGCCCCGCCTATAATGAACGTGCCAGCGACGACCTGCCGCTCGGTTCGCGCGGCGGCGGGGCGTTCACTTATTATGCCCGTTACGATGCGACCTACGAGATTAGCGGCTGGCTGAACGCCAACACCAATAATGAAACCGACCGGCAGAAGGAGGACAAGGTCAGCGTCCGCGTGCCGCTGAAAGCCGGGGCGCATGTCATCGGCCTGTCCTTCCGCCGCCAGATCGCGCCCGACGAAAGCGTCCAGACGCTGCGCAACGATCTCGACAAGGTGCCGGTGCCGACCGCCCCGCCGGTGATGTTGCCCATGGACGTTTCGGTCGATGGCGTGCGCGTAAAGTCGATCGACGTCCCATCCTACCGCATGTCGCCGCGCTATTCGCAGCAGAATTTTCCCCGCGACGTCCTCCAGATCGACGTGGCCGGGCCATTTTCACCCAAGGGCGTCGGCAGAACGCCCAGCCGCGATCGCATCTACCTGTGCAAGCCCGCGCGCACCACCGCCGAAACAAGCTGTGCCCGGCAGATCGTCGCGTCGCTTGCCCGCCGCGCTTATCGCCGTCCGGTGACCGACAGCGACCTCACCCCGCTGATGCGGGTCTATGCGACCGAGCGCGCCCAGTCGGACTTTGAACATGGGGTGGAGGCGGCGGTGGAGGCGATTCTTGTGTCGCCGCACTTCCTGTTCCTCGTCGAACGGGATCCGCCGGGTAGCAAGGCGGGCGGCGTCCGTCGCCTGACCGACCTTGAACTTGCCTCGCGCCTGTCCTTCTTCCTGTGGAGCAGCATCCCCGATGAAACCCTGCTGCACCTGGCCGAAACCGGACAGCTACAGAAGCCGGGTGTCATGGACGCGCAAGTCACGCGGATGCTGGCCGATCCGCGCGCGCAGGCGCTGACCAGCAATTTCGCGGGCCAGTGGCTCTATCTGCGCAATCTGGACCAGCAGCGCCCCGACATCACCGTTTTTCCCAAATTCGACACCCGTTTGCGCAGCGCCATGGCGCGTGAGACGGAAATGTTCTTCAGCTATGTTCTGCGCACCAACCGCAGCCTGCTGGATTTCATCGCGGCGGACTATACCTTCCTCAACCAGCGGCTGGCCGAGCATTATGGCATTGGCGGCGTCACCGGCACCGCCATGCGCCGGGTCAGCCTGGACCCGGCGTCCAATCGTGGCGGGTTGCTGGGGCAGGCGAGCATCCTCACCGTCACCTCCTATGGCAATCACACGTCCGTCGTGAAGCGGGGCAAGTGGATTCTCGACAATCTGCTCGCCGCCTCGCCACCCCCGCCACCGCCCGATGTGCCCGCCTTGCAGGACAAGCATGACGGCCGCCTGCTGACCGCGCGCGAGCAGTTGGAGCTGCATCGCAAAAGCCCGGCCTGTGCCGCCTGCCATGTGAAGATGGACCCGCTGGGCTTTAGCCTCGAAAATTTCGACGCGATCGGCGCTTTCCGGCAAAAGGATGCGGGCCAGCCCATCGACGTGTCGGCGCGGATGCCCGATGGCACCCAATTTGCCGGGCTCTCGGGGCTGAAGCGGATATTGCTGACGCAGAAGGACGAGTTTGCCAGCGCCTTTACCGAAAGGCTGCTGACCTATGCGCTGGCCCGCGGGGTGGATGCGCGCGACATGCCCGCCATCCGCACCATCGGCCGCAGCGCCGCCGCCGATGGCTATCGCATCCAGACAGTCATCAAGGGGATCGTGCATAGCGCGCCCTTCACCCTGCGAAGGACAACCGGTCAATGAGGGGAGCAAGATGATCATCCTGCGCAAACCGCTTAGCCGCCGTACCCTGCTGCGCGGCGCAGGCACGACCATGGCGCTGCCATTTCTGGAAGCGATGATGCCATCGGCGAAGGCCGCCGACGTCGCGGCCCGGCCCAAGCGGCTCCAGATTTTCTATTCCCCCAACGGCATGATGATGAACCAGTTTCTGCCCGCGACGCAGGGACCGGGCTTCACGCTGCCGCCCACGCTGGAGCCTCTGGCGCCGCATCGCGCGCAGATCAGCGTCGTGACCGGCCTTGGCCACCCCAGCGCGGCGGCGATGGGGGACCGTCCCGCCGGGCATGGCCGATCCTGTCCCGCCTTCATCACCGGGGTCCATGTCCGTCAGACCGAGGGGACCGACATACGCTGCGGTATTTCGGTCGATCAGGCCTATGCCGATCATCTGGGCGACGCGACCCCGCTCAGCTCGCTGGAACTGGGCATCGACCAGGCCAGCCTGCTCGGCAGTTGCGACATCGGCTATAGCTGTGCCTACACCAACGGCATCAGCTGGCGGAACCCCACCGTGCCACTGCCCGTCACCGCCAATCCGCGCGACGTGTTCGAGCGATTGTTCGGCGATGGCGACGCGCTGGACGCCAAAAGCCGCCTGGCCCAGTTGCGGCGGCAATCGAGTATCCTCGATTTCGTGATGGACGACAGCGCCCGGCTGAGCGGCGTGCTGGGGATGGAGGACCGCCACAAGCTCGACGAATATCTGGAAGCGACCCGCGACATCGAACGTCGTATCCAGCGCGCGATCGCGTCGGGCGGCGGCGCCCAAAGCGCCGGTCTGGAACGGCCTGCGGGCATCCCCGACAGTTTCGACGCGCATGTCCGTCTGATGATCGACCTTCAGGTGTTGGCGATGCAGGCCGACATCACCCGTATCGGCAGCTTCATGATCGGCCGCGAACTCAGCAACCGCACCTATCCCGAAATCGGCGTGCCGGATTCGCATCATATGCTCAGCCATCATGGCAACAACCCGGAAAAAATGGCGAAGCTGGCGCGCATCAACCGGCATCATATGGAATATTTCGCTTATTATCTGGACCGGATGAAGGCGGTAAAGGACGGCGAAGGATCGCTGCTGGACCGGACCCTCGTGCTGCGCGGATCGGCCTTTGGCGATCCCAATGAGCATGATCATATGGACCTGCCCGTCATCGTCGCAGGCGGGCTGGTGCCGGGCGACCGGCATATCGTCGCGCCAAAGGGCACGACCATGTCCAATCTGCTGCTGAGCGCGCTGCATGTGCTTGATGTGCCAGCGACCCGCTTCGGCGACAGTGACGGCCCGTTCACGGCGCTGACCAGTGCCTGATCGCGCCCGCCCCTTCCTTGCCCTGCTGGCGCTGCTGGCCGGTTGCGGCATGGCGCAGGCGCGTGCGCCGCAGAAGGACGAAGGGCTGGCGCGGGCGATCGTCGCGAATGACGTGGCGGGGGTTGAGGCAGCGCTGGCCGAGCCGGCCGATCCAGACCAAAGGCTAGCCTTCGGCGCGACGCCGCTCAGTTGGGCAGTGAACGTCCAGAATCCGGCCATTGTCGCCGCGCTGCTGACGGCGCGCGCGAGCGTCAACAGCGCCGATCAGGACGGCGTGACGCCGCTGGCGCTCGCCTGCGAACTGGGGGAGCCAGCAATCGTCGCGCAATTGCTCGACGCGCGCGCCGATGTCCGCGTGGCGCGGGCGGACGGCACGACCCCGCTCGCCGTCTGCGCCCGCTATGGTCCCGCCGACGCCGTCGCACGGATGCTGGCCATGGGCGCGGCCCCAGACCGAATCGACAGTCGCGGCCAGACGCCGCTGATGTGGGCCGCCGCCGCCGGACGGACCGAAGCGATTGCCTTGTTGCTAAAGGCTGGCGCAAATCCCAACCGCGTGTCGAAGGGCGACTTCACGCCTCTCTTCTTCGCGATCAAGAGCGGCATTGTCTCGGCCACGCAGGCACTGCTCGCCGCAGGCGCGGACAGCGCCTATCGCGGCCCGGAAAACACCAGCGCCGCTCAGCTTGCGCTCTATCAGAAAAATTACGCGGCCGCCGCTCTGTTGGTGCCGTATGGCGTGGACGTGGTCGAGCGGGACAGGACCGGGGAGCAATTGCTCCATGGTGCCGCAGCGGGCGGAGACATCAATCTCATCCGCCTGCTGCTGGCCAAGGGCGCTGATCCCAACGGCCTGACCGGTCCATCGCGGATCACATGGGTGACCGAAGCCAATTTCGGCGTTCCCCCGCCGCCCGTGCCCCCCACGCCGCCGCTGCTGATCGCCGCCGCCAATGGCCGCAAGGATGCGATGGCATTGTTGCTGGCCGCCGGGGCCGACCCCCGCTTCGTCACGGCGGACGGCACCAACGTCGTGCTGGCGTCCGCGCGCGGGGGCAGCACAGCGACGCTCGACTATGCCCTGTCGCTGGCACCCGACGTGAATGTCGCTGGGGCAAATGGCATGACCGCGCTTCACTGGCTGGTGGCTGGCGGTGTCCAGCCGGAGCTGGAAGCGATGCTGAAAATCCTCGCAGCCCATGGCGCGCGCACCGACATCCCCAGCAAATATGGCGCGACCGCCGCCCAGATGGCCGACGGCGGCCTCACGCAAGTGAAACAGATTTTTCGCACGGTCTTTCCCGACAAGACGTCGGTGAAGATGGCGGGCGCCGCGCCGCAGACCGTTCCTGAACATTGAACAGCAAAACACGCAGGGTAGATCATCGCATGACCATATCGCCAGCTTTCCGCCGCCCGATGCTCGCGCTGTCGGGTATTTCTCTCGTCGCGCTGCCCGTGCTGGCGGGATCATTGACCGCTGCCCCCGCCGCAGCGCCCGCGCCCAAAGCTGCGATAGCCGCGCGCCAGGCGGGCTACAAGAAAATGGGCGCGGCGATGAAGGCGCTGAACGACCAGCTCAAAAGCGGCACCCCGGTGAAAGCCACGATGGTCGCGGCAGCGCAGATGATCGCCGCCACTGCGCGCGAACAACCCCGGCTCTTCCCGGCGGGCAGCGGCCCGACGGCGGGCGCACCCACCGACGCGCTCCCCAATATCTGGACCGATCGCGCGACCTTTGACGGACAGATGGCGAAACTGATCGCCGAATCCGGCAAGCTGGTATCCACCGCCAACAGCGGCACTGCCGATGCCATCCGCGCGCAGGCCAAGGCGACCGGGGCCACCTGCGCCGCCTGCCATCGCCAGTTCCGCGCCGACAGCTGAACGATCCCGCCATGTCGACCGACGCCCCATCCCGCCGCCTGCTTGTCTGGGATATCTATATCCGGCTATTTCACTGGCTGCTCGTCGCCCTGCTGGGCTTTTCCTGGTGGAGCGGCGAACGGCATGAGATGGAATGGCACCGCCTGTCGGGCTACGCTATTCTCTTCCTGCTGATCTTTCGCCTCTATTGGGGCTTTGTGGGCAGTGGGACGGCGCGTTTCGGCCATTTCGTGCGCAGCCCGCGCGCTGCCTTCGCCTATTTGGGCCATCTCAGGACACGCTCTTATCGCGCCACGGCAGGTCATAATCCGGTCGGCGGCTGGAGCGTATTGCTGATGCTCGTCAGCCTGGTGGCGATGGTGACGGCAGGCCTGTTTGCCGTGGATGTGGACGGTCTGGAATCGGGTCCTCTCGCAAACTATGTCAGCTTTGATCAGGGGCGCGTCGCCGCTGATCTGCATGGCCTGTTGTTCAACTTGCTCCTCGCGCTGGTCGCGCTTCACATCGTTGCGATCCTCTATTATCTGCTGCGCCTGCGCCACAATCTGATCGGCCCGATGATCCATGGCCGCGGCACCATGCCGGTTGAGGAGACAAAGGATCTTCCCTCCGGGTCAGCCTGGAAAGCGCTTGTCGGCCTGCTCATCGCCGCCGCCTGCGTCTGGGCAATCGGCTTTCGCTAGGCGAGATCGGTTACCCCATTATAATGGCGACATGGCCGCGCGCCGGAAATCGCCCCTCGGCCGGATGCCCCAGCGACAGAAATTCGCGCGGGCTGATCATCCCTTGTTACGGCGCGGGCGCAGCGCGTCGCGCATGGCGATGCTGGAATTGATCCGGGTGACGCCGGGCATACGCGACAATATTTCGCTATGGATGCGTTCATAGGCGTCGACGCTGTCCGCCTCCACCCGCAGCCAATAATCGACCGCGCCGGTCATCAGGAAACATTCGCGGATTTCCGGGCATTGCCGCACCGCATGTTCAAAGCGGGCGAGATGGTCCTCGGTCTGCCGATCCAGCGTCACCTGGACCAGCACATTGACCAGGCTATTATCGTCCCGTCCCCCTGCGACCACCGTATAGCCACGAATATAACCCCCCGCTTCCAGTTGGCGGATACGCCGGTGGCAGGCAGACGGCGACAGGCCGACCTCCGCCGCGATCTCGGCATTGGATCGCCGCGCGTTCAGCTTGAGCAGGCGCAGAATCGCGCGATCCATATTGTCGAAGGACATGGCCATATGTTCAAATCCACTGAAACGATATGCCATATAAGCGGAAAATATCGAATGATCATCTGCTGATTGCATGGATATTCGCACAAACGTGTTTTATCATGCTGGGGCATCGGGAAGGGAATGGCCATGCAGCATGGGACGGCGGGACGCTTGCGCATCGACCTTGGCGCGCTGGTGGCCAATTATCGACTGATCGCCCAGCAGGTCGCGCCCGCCAGCGTGGCTGGCGTGGTCAAGGCTGACGCCTATGGCCTGGGTGCCGTCCCGGTATCGACATCTCTATATGCCGCAGGCTGCCGCCACTTCTTCGTCGCCCATCTGTGCGAAGCGGCAACCTTGCAACCGCATCTGCCGTCCGATGCGACCCTGTACGTCCTCAACGGTCTCTATCCCGGCACGGAAGCCGATTGTGCCGCGATCGGCGCGGTCCCGATCCTCAATTCGCTGGAGCAGATCGACGGCTGGGCCGCGCTTGCCCGCACACTGCACCGCGCCCTGCCCGGCGTGATCCAGGTCGACAGCGGCATGGCCCGTCTCGGCCTGACCGCGGATGACCTTGCAACCCTGCGCGTGTCGCCGGAGCGGCTGGCTGGTATCGACCTGCTGCTGGTCATGACCCACCTCGCCTGCGCCGATGATCCCGATGACGGGTTCAACGTGCAACAGCGCACCACGTTCAACGCCATCGCCCACCAGTTTCCCGGCGTCCCGCGCTCGATTGACAATTCGGGCGGCGCGATGACGGCAGGCGTGGGGCATGGCGATATCGTCCGCGCCGGAATCGCCCTCTATGGTGGCGCACCGCATGGCCAGCCCAACCCGATGCAGCCCGTCGTCGCGCTCGATGCCACTATCGTCCAGTTGCGCACCGTCGATGCTGGGGCAGGGGTCGGATATGGCCTGACTCACCGTTTCGATCGCCCTTCGCGCGTCGCGACCGTGTCGGTTGGCTATGCCGATGGCTGGCCGCGCCACCTGAGCAACCGGGGCAGCGCCTATATTGCCGGGGTGCGCGTGCCGATCGTCGGGCGGGTATCGATGGACAGTATGGCGCTCGATGTCACCGACGTGCCTGATGCTGTGCTCCGTGCCGGTGCCCCGGTCGAACTGATCGGCCCGCACCAGACGATTGACGATGTCGCGGCGCAGGCCGGCACGATCAGCTACGAAATATTGACCCGGCTCGGCCACCGTTATGCGCGCACCTATCTGCCCGCGCCGGTCGCCACCCCCGACAGGAGCATCATGGCATGAAGGTCGTCATCTTGGGCGGCGGGGTCATCGGCGTCACCTCCGCCTGGTATCTCTCGCAGGCAGGGCATGAAGTCGTGCTGATCGACCGCCAGACCGGCGTGGCGCAGGAAACCAGCTTCGCCAATGCCGGGGAAATCTCGCCCGGCTATGCCTCCCCCTGGGCCGCGCCCGGCATCCCGGCCAAGGCACTTCGCTGGCTGTTCATGCAGCACGCCCCCCTGATCCTGCGCCCAAATGTCGATATGGCGATGCTGCGCTGGATGATCGCCATGCTCGGCAACTGCAACGCGACTGACTATCGCATCAACAAGGGGCGGATGGTGCGGCTGGCCGAATATAGCCGCGACCAGCTGATTGCGCTCCGCGCCGCCACCGGCATCAGCTATGACGAGCGCAGCCAGGGTACGCTGCAACTGTTCCGCGAACAGAAGCAACTCGACGGCATCGCCAAGGATATTGAGGTGCTGCGCGCTGACAATGTCCCGTTCGAGGTGCTGGACCGCGCCGGATGCATCGCCGCCGAACCGGGCCTGGCTGCCAGCGCTTCGCCGATCGCGGGTGGTCTGCGCCTCCCCAATGACGAGACGGGCGACTGTTTCAAATTCACCAACGCGCTGGCGGCGATGGCCAAGGCACGCGGCGTCCAGTTTCTGATGGGCCGCACCATCAACGGACTGGCGCGCGAAGCCGGACGCATCGCCCATGTCGTCACCGACGATGGCCCGGTCACCGGCGACGCCTACCTTGTCGCCATGGGCAGCTTCTCGCCTTTGCTGCTCGCCCCGCTTGGCCTGCGCCTGCCCGTCTATCCGGTGAAGGGCTATTCGATCACCGTCCCTATCGTTCAGCCGGAAGCCGCCCCGGTCTCGACCCTGCTCGATGAAAGCTACAAGGTAGCGATCACCCGACTGGGCGACCGCATCCGGGTCGGCGGCATGGCTGAACTATCGGGCTACACCAATGACCTGCCACAGGCGCGCCGCGACACGCTCGACCATAGTGTCGGCACGCTGTTTCCCGGCGCAGGGGATCTGACCAAAGCCACTTTCTGGAGCGGGCTGCGGCCGATGACGCCGGATTCCACCCCGGTCGTCGGCGCGACGCCGATCGACAATCTGTTCCTCAATACGGGCCATGGCACGCTGGGCTGGACCATGGCCTGCGGATCGGGGCAGGTGATCGCCGACCTGATCGGCGGCCATGCCCCCGCCATCGAAACCGCCGATCTGGCGTTGGCACGCTACCAGCGCTGATTTTCAAGGAGAAATAGCATGACCATTACCCGCATCGACACTGGCCCGCGCATGAGCGAAGCCGTCATCCATGGCGATACCGTCTATCTGGCCGGCCAGATCGGCGCGCCCGGCGAAAGCGTGACCAACCAGACCAAGGCTGCGCTCGAAGAAATCGACCGACTGCTCGCACTGGCAGGCAGCAGCAAGGCGCATATCCTGCGCGCCACCATCTGGCTGGCCGACATGGCCGATTTTGCGGAAATGAATGCGGTCTGGGATGCCTGGATCGCTGACGTTGCGGCCCCCACCCGCGCCACGGGCGAAGCGAAGCTGGCGACACCTGACTATAAGGTGGAAGTGATCATCACCGCCGCCCGCGCCTGATCGGGCACGGCGCAACAAAAAGCGGGGCGCTCTGTGGAGAGGGTCAGAGCGCCCCGGTCTTGCCCCTGATCAGAAGGGCAGGTTGTACATGGTGGTTGCGTTGTCCTGCAGCACCTTCTTCTTCACCGCATAATCATAGCCGCCCAGCACATCGACGAGATGTGCCTGTACGCCGGGATAGAGCGAGGTGGGATGCGGGAAATCGGTCTCGAACATCACCTTGTCGACGCCGATTGTTTCCAGCAGCAGCTTGGGACCGACCTTCTCGAACCAGAAGGTGACCCAGAAATGGTCGCGGAAATATTCCCATGGCCGCTTGTTGAGCAGGCCTTTCTTGGTCGGCAGCATCTCGTTGAACTGATGCTCCAGCGCTTCGATCGCGAAGGGCAGCCAGCCCATGCCGCTTTCGATGAGGCCGATCTTCAGCTTCGGATGACGGTCGAGCCGTCCCGACACCATCCAGTTGCCCAGCGTCGCGGCATTGCCGATCGAGAACATCGTTGCTACCACCGACAGCGTCTGTTCAAAGCCAAAGCCTTCCCAGGTCAGCGTATTGGGATCGACCGCTGAATTGAGGTGGAAGTTGAGCGGCATGCCCGTCGCTTCGCACATCTCCAGGAACGGCGTCCAATAATCGTGCAGGAAGCTCGGCACGCCGACACGTTCCGGCGTATCGGGCAGGACGAAGCCCTTAAGGCCCATGTCGTAACAACGGCGCGCTTCGGTCTCCAGCGCCTTCTGGTCCCAGAAGGGCAGATGCCCCATGTTGAAGATGCGGTTGCCCGACACCTGCTGATATTCGGCCGATGCGTCATTATACATCTGGACGATGGCGAGTGCGAGATCGGGATCGCCCAGCGACATCAGCGACCCGGCCTGGGTTACGCCCGAATTCTGGAAACCGATCTGGGCATAGACGCCCATATCGTCCATCGCCTGCAACCGTTCCTTGATCAGATGACCGCCCGGATGCGCCTGCTCCAGCTTGGGGAAGGCCAGCCGCCCCAGCAGCTTGTTATTGTCGGCGCGGATGACATTGCCACCCATCGACCCGAAATTGCGGTCACCGACATACCAGCGTTCCACACCATCGGCGTCCAGCTTCACATAGGGAACCTTGGACTTGTATTTGGCCGGTGCGCGCGACGTAAACAGGTCGGGCGCTTCGGTAATGTGGGTGTCAGTATCGACGATCTTGATGCCCGCCAGCGACGGGTCCAATCCGCCGGACTGGGACGCATAATCGACCTCACGGATGACGCCGCCTTCGGTATAGCCTTCGGCCGACCAATATTTGCGGGCGGATGCGGCCAGTTCCTCGTCGGCCCCATCCTTTACATTGGCGTCCTTCACATCAGCCATGCTTCATCTCCATCGTCTGGCGGCTGGCATCGAACAGCGGGGATACCGGCGCGGGGGCCGGCTCCTCGACGCAGCGACGGACGGCCTCGTTCAAGGTGCGCAGCAGGCTGTCGGCATCGATCTGGTCCGACGGCTCATAGACAAAGCCGATGGCCAGAGGCTGTCCGTCGGGCATGTTGGGCAACAGCACGGCGGTGACGTCGGCGATCGATCCAAAGCCGGCCTTGCCACTGGCAAAGCCATGATCGCGGCACGCCTGGACCTGCGCCGCCATTTCGGTGGGCAGGAATTTGCGATCGGCACTCGCTTCGGCGTTGAGGCGACGGATCATGCCGTCGCGACGCGGCTGGGCGATGGTCGACAGCAACAGCCAGCCAGCGGCGCTATCGGACAGATGATCCTGCTGGCCACCGCAGAAACCGGCGGCACCGGCCGTGCGGAAGGTCCGCTTGCCAACGCGCCAGTTGAATACCTGCGCCTTCAGCCCGACCATGCCGAACACGGCCACGCCCAGGCCAGTCTGCGCCGACAACCGGTCGATCAGGCCCGTGAGCGCGCCATCACGCACCAGCTTGGGCTGAACGGCAGCCCCCAGCATCGCGGCGCGCGGGGTGGGTGAATAGGAACGCGAACAGGGATCCTTGTGCAGCAGGCCAAGGTCCACAAGGCTCGACAGCAGTTCAGACGTGCTGGACTGCGGACGGTCGAACCGGCGGACAATATCCATCACGGTAGCCTGGGGGTGATCCTCATCGAAGAATTCGAGCACTTCGATGACGCGCTTGGCGATCTTAGCCTTGTTGGACTCGACTTGAGCCATGGTCCTCTCCTCCGGTTTATGAACAGTAGTGTTCACTAACGCGGCGGGCCTGTCAATTAAAAATGAGATACTCTCGTTTATGTAACGCCGATCGCGGCATTGTCCGACTCATTGTCGGTTTCATCAAACAGGCAGCGAAGCGCCAGGCGATCAGTCTTGAGCGACGGCGTGCGCGGGAAATCGGCACAAAACAGCCATTTCACCGGGACATGCGTGGCCAGCAGATGGGCACGGACATGCTCCGCCAGCATGTCGGCATCGACCGAGGGAGCAGCTGGGGACAGCCGGATCGCAGCCGCCGGAACCTGCCCCAACCGTGCGTCGGGCAGGCCGATGACCGCCGCTTCGGCCACTGCGGGGTGCAGCATCAGCGCCTGTTCGATCGACTCGGGCAACAGTTTAAACCCGCCCCGAATGATTGCCCCATCCGCCCGGCCCAGCAGGAACAGGAAATCGTCCGCGTCGATCCGCGCCATGTCCGACGTGCGAATCCAGTCGGGGCCGATCCGCGGCGATATGACCTCCAGCAAACCGGGCATATCGGTCGGCAAGGGCGCGCCACTATCGGCATCCACGATACGCAGCTGCGCCCCCGCCATCGCCCGGCCAACTGTGCCGCGCTTGGTGCTGCCCCATGTTGCGTGCAGTTCCGCCGTCATCATCGCGACAGGTCCGGCAAATTCGGTGGCACCATAGGATAGCAGGATGGGAATGCCATAATGCGCCTCGAACGCCTGCTGCACACCGGGGTCGAGCGGCGCCGCGCCGCAGCCGATCGCCTTGATCGACGCCAGATCGGCGACGGGAATATCAGCATCCAGCACCCCGCGCACGCTACTGGGTGGCAATCCGGCATGGGCCGGGCGATAGCGCAGTACATGGTCGTGCCAGGCGGCGATGGTGAACCGCTCCAGCAGCAGCATCCGCTGCCCCCGGATCAGCATTGGCAGGGTGGAATAGAGGCCAGAAATATTGCCGATCGGAAAATAGAGCAGGAATGGCGGCGCGGACAGGATATCCTCGCCCTGCCTTTGGGTCAGCGGTGACCCCAGAAAATGCTGTTCCATCAGGGCGTAGGACACGGCAAAGGGCTTGGGCGGGCCGGTGGTGCCGCTGGTCAATATCTCGATCTGCGGCTGGTCAGGCCCGCTCCGCTCACAGGCCGATCCCGTCGCCGGGCTGCGCAGAATCGCCGCCATACCCTCCAGCGCGATCACAGCCACGCCCTCGCCCCGCGCAGCAGCCATGACCTCGTTGCCCAGGTCGTCGGCAAAGGCGATCAGCGCTGACCCGCCCGTCCGCACGACATCGCGGGCGATCCCGCCTGCCGACTGGAAGGCATAGATCATGCGGATCGTGCGCCCCTGCGCCATCATCCCCAGCAGCGCGGCGAGTGCCGCAGGCCGGTTGCGCGGCACGAAGGCAACCGGCGCGTCCGGGCCGATCCCGCTCGCGGCCAGCGCCGCCTGCACGGCATCGGCAACCTGGCGCACCGCACCCCAGTCATGCCACTGCCCTTCAAATTCGATCGCCGGCAGCGCCGGGTCACGCTGCAAGGCGTCGGCGCTGCGTTGCTGCAAACTCATGCCTGTCTCCCTGACACGCCCGATAGTGGGGCAGGGCAGGGGCCGCCGCCAACCATTCTGCGCAACGCCATGGCGATGAATGGAACATGATGGTTTGCGACATCGGCGTGGGGTCTTAGCTTGCCGCAAATGACGCCACCCACCGCCCCGATCGACCCGCAACGGCTCACGATCCCGTGGGATGGGGAGGGCGCGGACCATGCGATTGTCGATCTCGCGGCGGTGCAGAACGCAACCCCCTGGCACTTGCCGCCCTGTCCGTTGATCGGCATCGGCACCCCCGATCATCCCCGCGCCAAAGACGTCGATCTGCTGGTCGACGCGCCCGCGTCCCTCCCCATGATCGTTGCCGCCATCACTGCCCAGCCTCAGGTCGCCGCCGTGCTGGTTCAGCTGTTGCGGCTGATTGAGGACATGGATGCCGCGCCCGCGCTGGTCGCCGAATCGCTCGCTTATGGCCTGCTTCAGGGCAGCGAAGGCCACGCCCGCTGGCTTGCGTCTCGCACCCCCGCGCCCGCATCACCGCCCGGCGCAGTCAGGCTGGACCGCACGGACGATCAACTCACCGTCACGCTCAACCGCGCCCACGTCCACAATGCAATCGACCGCCCCATGCGCGACGGCCTGCGCGAAGCGTTCGATCTGGCGGCACTGGACCGCGACATCGCCCGCATCAGCCTGCGCGGGGCGGGGCGCAGCTTCTCGGTCGGCGCAGACCTGTCCGAATTCGGCACCACCCGCGATCCCGCCACGGCCCACGCCATCCGTATGGTGACGCTCCCCGCCCATGCGATCATAGGCTGCGCCGACCGGCTCGATGTGCATGTGCAGGGTGCCTGCGTCGGCTCCGCGCTGGAGATGGCGGCCTTCGCCACCCGCCTGACCGCCAGCCCCAGCGCCTGGTTCCACCTGCCCGAACTGGCGATGGGCATCATCCCCGGCGCGGGCGGCTGTGTATCGGTATCGCGCCGGATCGGGCGGCAACGCGCGGCACTGATGATCCTGTCGGGCCGCCGGATCAGCGCCGCCACCGCGCTAGACTGGGGCCTGATCGACGCACTCATGGACGATTGACCCGCCGATCATCGTCAGCCTGACATCGCCCGCATCCAGCCGGTTCCGCGCTTCGCCCCAGCCGCGATCCAGCAGGCACAGGTCCGCCGTCGCCCCCACCGCCACCTGCCGGATGCGCGACAGGTCGACCGGATCGGCCAGGAACAGGTCGCGCGCCTGCTCCGGCGTCAGCGCCTCGTCTACCCCGACCAGCGCGCCCGCTGCCGTGCGCCGGGACACCGCCGCGCGCATCGCCGCCCAGGGATCGGCGCTACCAAATGGCGCATCGCTCCCCCCCGCCAGCACCACGCCCGCCCGCATGAACGCGCCCAGCCGGTAGAGAAAGGGCCGGTCGCGCGCATCGACATCGGCCAGATAACGGTCACCGCGTTCGGCGATAAAATGGGGCTGGCTGACGGTATGCAGCCCCATCCTTGCTATGTCCGCCAGCAGTGTGTCGGGCGTCACCCCGGCATGTTCGATCCGGTCGCCGCACATCACCCCGGCCTCGTCCAGCGCCGCCAGCGCGAACACCAGCTCGGTCTGCGTCGTGCAATGGATCGCCGCCACCCGCCCGCGCACATGCCCGCCGCGCAGAAAAGCCACGCAATCGTCAAGATCGGGCAACGCCTGTTCGTGCAGATGCAGCTTGGCCGGGCCGATCATGATGCCGGGCAGGGGCGGCGTATCGGTCAGCCCCAGCGTTCCCGCCAGCACCACCCGCTGCGGCAGGCGCCCGGCGCCATGCTCTGCCGCAAAATGCGCCGCCATCGCCTCGTCATTGGCGGGCGACATATCTGTCACCCCCGTCACCCCCATCGCTGCCAGCTCCGCGCCGATCGCGGTGAAATCCGGCGGCACGCTGCCCAGCCGATCGCGCAGCCATGGGTCGGCATCGAACAATTGCCCGCTCGCCCGGTCCAGCCCCGGCGGCACCGGCCCATCGCCCTGCAACAGCGCCATCGCCGCGCTGTTCAGGAACCACATCCGCCCCGACCGATGCTGTACCCGCACCGGCCGCGTCCCCGTCCAGCGGTCGAGCCGCCTCGCATCCAGCATCCCCGCGACGCTCTCATGATAGCCAATGCCACGCAGCCAGCCGTCACCGGGTCGTGCCAGCGCCGCCACCAGACCATCCTCATCCAGCACATCGGGCGGCCCGCACGCCACCGACACGCGCGCCACCGCCAGCGCGGCGCAATGGATATGATGGTCATGCAGGCCCGGCAGCAACGCGCCGCCCGCCGCGTCGATCACCCGCTCGTCGCCCCCCGGCGCAAGCTGCCCGACCGCCACGATCCGCCCGCCTTCGATCCGCACATCGGCCAGCGTCTGCCTATCAATCTCGGCACGCCGTATCAGCATCGCGCCAGCCAGATGGCATTGTTCTGCCCCATCGCCGCCACGCGCCCGGCCGGACGAACGGCGGTAGCTGGAAAAGCCTGCCCCTGCGCTGCGCCCCATGCCTGCAAATCCGTCATCAGCGCCTTCTCGTTGCGCCGCCTTTCGCTGTCCAGCGCCATGGCGACGATCGCGCTCATCGACAGGATCATCCGCGCCGCCCGCCCGTTACGCACCCGCTCCAGCGCCAGTCGTGCGGCATGGATGCCCGTCAGCGGATCGGCGCAGGCATCCCCGCCAAAGCCGATTCGCCCGCTCGCCGTCCTCAGCGCATCGCTCACCCCGCCCGCCACGCTGGCGTCATCGCCAAAACCGATCCAGTCGCCCGCCTCACCCGTCGCGCCATGACCGGTGATCGTCATCCACACCAGCCCCGGCACCGCCCGCACCAGCGCATCGGCGTCGATCCCCAACTGCCACAACGCACGTGGCCGCGCCGCCTCGATCACCACATCGGCACGCCTGATGAGCGCGATCAACGCCTCCCGATCCGCCCGATCGCGCAGGTCCGGCGCGACATTGGCCTTGTCCTGATTGATCCGCGCAAACAGCGCCGGATCGCCCTCGCGCATCCGGTCGGGCCGGTTGCGGCTCTCCACCTTCACCACCTGCGCGCCGGTCAGCCCTATGAGGTGCGCGGCCAGCGGCCCCGCCCACAAGGCCGACAGGTCAACGACCAGCAACGGCCCCGTCCGCACTTTTGCCGCGCCATCCGCCGTCACCTGACAGGGCGGCGACACCGGCACCTCGCCCATGCGTGCGATCGCCAGCCCCAGCATCCGCCCCTGCACCACCAGCGCATCGGCACTACATGCGCGAAAAGCCGTTACAATCTGCGCATCATCATCCGGGTCAAGCTCCCCGTCCTGAAACAGCGCAGGCAGCATCGCCCGGTCGTCATCGCGCGCCAATGTCAGCGCAACATGCCCGTCCCGCGTCGTATATAGGCGGCATCCGCCCCCCGCCGACACCACCCCCGGCACGGCAAAGCCGTTCAGCGCCGCCCGTTCACCCATCAGCATCGCGCCGGAAAGCCCCGCAGGCATGCCCATCGCCCGCAACTCCCCCTCGGCCCAGCCAGCCAGAGGCAGGGTCAACGGGCGCATTTCAGGCCGCAAACAGCTTCTTGATCTCGCGCCGCAACAGCTTGCCCATCTCATTATAGGGCAGGGCGTCGGCGAACAGCACCCGTTCCGGCACGCGCGAGGATCGCAAACGGGCGCGCACCATCTGCTTCAATTCCTCCTCGCCCGGTGCATCATGCCCCGCGCGCGGCACGACGATCAGCCCAACCGCCTCGCCCCATTCGTGCGAAGGAATCGCGACCGCCGCGGCCTCGGCCACCGCCGGATGGGTCATAACCACATCCTCGATTTCGCCGGGCGAGATATTCTCGCCACCACGCACGATCACATCGTCGGCGCGCCCCGACAGGAACAAATAGCCGTCCGCGTCGATATAACCCGCGTCGCGCGTCGGAAACCAGCCATCGGCGTCCAGCGCACTGCGTTCGCGATATTCGCCCGACACCTGCTCGCCGCGCACATAGATTTCGCCCGCTTGGCCGGGCGGCAGCACCGCACCATCCTCGTCGCGAATCTCGATCTCCACGGTCGGCAGCGGCCGTCCCACCGATCCCAGCCGCGCCCGCACGATTGGGTCGTCCGATCCATGGGCGGCGCGATGCTCCTCCGGTCCCAGCAGGGCGATGGTCGAGCTTGTCTCGGTCAGCCCATAGGCATTGGTAAAGCCGGTCGCGGGAAACAGGTCCAGCGCCTGATGGATCAATTCGGTCGGCATCTTGCCGCCACCATAAGCGATCGCGCGCAAGGCCGACAGGTCGGGCCGGCGGCCTTTCGCCCCCCCCTTCGCCATCGTCTCGATGATCCGTGCCAGCATTGTCGGCACGACAAAGGCGTTGCTCGCCCCCTCATCTGCGGCCAGATCGAGCCAGGCTTCGGGCGAGAAAGCGGGCAGCATCAATATGCGCCGCATCGCATAGATGGAGCTGAGCAGGGCGGCGATGCCCGCGATATGATAGGGCGGGACGCTGACCAGCGCGGCGTCCTCTTCCGGCGCGGCAGCAAACTCGACCGTCCCCAATATATAGGACACCAGATTGGCATGGCGCAGGATCGCCGCCTTGGGCGCGGCGGTCGTGCCGCTGGTGAACAGCTGGATCGCGATCCCCTCGCCATCCTCACCCTCGGCCGGCGCATCGACGGCGCGGGCCTGCGCGGCCTCGACAAAGGCGGCGCGGGTCAGCACGATGTTGCTTTCCGTCGGGCAAAGCCGCCTTACCCGATCGACATCGCCCACGATCAGCGCCGGGGTGATCCGTTCCAGCAATGCGCCCAGGTCCGCGTCGGCCAGCCGGTAATTCAACGGCACATAGGGGACGCCCGCCAGCGCCGCGCCAAACAGCGCCATGGCCGCCGCCTCGCTGCTTTCGTCGAGCAGCGCGACATGGGCGCAGCCGCTGTCACGGATCAACGCTGCCGCGCCGCGCGCCCCGGCAAGCAAATCGGCATAGGACCAGCGTTGGCCGTCACAGACCAGCCCGATACGGTCGGGTGCTGTATCGGCGGCCATTTCCAGAAAGAGGGCGATGTTCATGGGTTTGTGTCAGTCCGACGCGGGCAGGGGCTTGGCATCCTTGATGCTCAGCGCCACGCCATCGACCGACAGCGATCCCTTGCCCGGCTTGACGCACAGCAACTCGAATGTCCCCGCCGCATCGACATAGCGCTTGCCCATCAATGTGCCTGCGGCGAGATCCGGGGCGGGCGTGCCGATCGCATCGGGCTTGGCTTCGCCCATCGCGGCACCGCCACACTCGATAGTGCCCGCGCCGCTGCGGATCACCATCACTTCGGTGTCGCACATCGCGCTTTTCAGTTTCGTTCCGGGCTTCATGTCCATCCTGCCTTTCAAAGCGTTACGCGATTGCGCCGCTGGCTTTCCATTGTTCGATCTGGTCCCATTCGACGCCCAGTTCCATTAGCACGATTTCGGTATGTTCCGATGCCTGGGGCGCGCGGGTGGTTTCCAGTGGCTTGCCGTCAAACTGCACCGGGCCACGCACCAGCCGCAACGGCTTGCCGCCGTCGGCACCCTCGACCTCGATGATCATGTCATTGGCCAATGTCTGTTCGTCGGTCAAAAGGTCCGTAAAGCTTTGCACCGGCGCCCATTGCCCCTTCATCGTTTTCAGGTGCGACCGCCAATAGGCGAATGGCTTTTGCGCGAACGCCTTGACCAATATGTCGCTCGCCGCGCCCGCATTGTCGATCAACGACAGCACATCCTTGAACCGTGGATCGTCGGCGGCTTCCGGCACGCCGACATGGGCAAACGTGTCGGCAATCAGGCCGGTTGGGCTGACCATGCACAGGTTGATCGTGCCGCCATCGGAGGTACGGAAATTGCCCATGAACGGGTTGCGCAGCGATCCGCCCGATACCGGCATGCCGTTGCGCGTCTCGATCCCGGTTTCCATCACCTGCGATATCAGCGCGCCCGATGCCCACCAGGCCGCGCTCAGCAGCGACACGTCCAGTTCGGTCGCTTCGCCGGTTTTTTCCCGGTGCAGCAGCGCGCCGGAAATGCCACCGGCGATGAACATGCCGCCGATGGAATCGCCGAATGCCGGTATGCCCTGGGTCAGCGGGCCGGGCAGGGCTTCGGGCGTCATCGCATAGGCGACGCCGCTGCGCGACCAGAAGCAGGTGCCGTCAAATCCGCCGATTTCGCGCTCTGGCCCCTTATTGCCCAGCGCGCTGCCACGGGCATAGATGATATTCGGGTTGACCGCGCGGATATGTTCGATGTCGAACTTGTTCTTCTGCCGCACCTGGGGGAGGTAGTTGGTCAGGAATACGTCCGCCGTCTTGGCCAGCTCGTACAATATTTCCTGTCCCTCGGCGGTCGACAGGTCGATGCCGACGCTGCGCTTGCCGCGATTGGGATGCTCGAACAATGTATGGCGCAAGGGATCGAGCGTCACCCCGCCCATGTTCAGGAACCCGCGCTGCGTGTCGCCGCGCACCGGATGCTCGATCTTGATGACGTCCGCACCCCAATCGGCCAGGATCGCCCCTGCTGCAGGCACATAGGTGAATTGCGCTACTTCCAAAACGCGCACACCCTTCATGACCTGGGTCATAAACTCTCATCCCCTCATTCGCCGCACGACGCAGCCTTCATCACCTAAAAAGCGTAGAAGCTGTGGCGGTTGCCGCAAGAGCCGACAGGCTGTTGGATGCGGGCTATCGCTAGCGCGATGCAAAGCCCGGCCTCAACGCCGCCACGATATGCGGCATGGCCCGAAAAACTGGGATTGAGCGTCGGGAAATCCGGGCCGATAGCGGAACGGAAAAGATATCGGAAGGACTGCCATGATCATCGACTCTTCGCTTTCCGCCATCGTCACCGGCGGCGCATCCGGCCTTGGTCTCGCCACCGTGAAGGCATTGCGCGCTGCGGGTGCGAAGGTCGCGATCTTCGATATCAATCAGGACCAGGGCGCAGGAATCGCAGCCCAGGTCGGCGCAACCTTTCACCGCGTCGATATCATGTCGGAGGACAGCGCGCTCGCGGGCTTTGACAGCGCCCGCACCGTTCAGGGGCAGGAACGGCTGCTGGTCCATTGTGCCATGGTGTCGAAGGGCGGCAAGACCGTCTCGAAGGATAAGGAAAGCGGCGGTTTCAAGCGCCTCTCGACCGAAGATTATGCGATTTCCGCACAGGGCATATTGATCGCCAGCTACCGCATGGCCTCCATCTCCGCGCTTGGCATGGCCGCGCTCGACCCGCTGGTCGACAATGAACGCGGCAGCATCATCCTGACCTCCAGCGCCGCGGCGGAGGACGGGCAGGTCGGCCAGATCGCCTATGGTTCGCTCAAGGCCGGGGTCAACGGCATGGTCCTGCCGATGGCGCGGGATCTCATGGATCTGGGGATTCGCGTCAATGCGATCATGCCCGGCATCTTCGCGACCCCGCCAATGCTGCGGTTCAAGGAGATGAACCCGCCCATGTATGAAAATCTCGAAAAATCGGTGCCGTTCCCCCGGCGTCTGGGGCAGCCCGACGAATTTGCCAGCCTCGCCATGGAACTGGCCCGCAACAGCTATATCAACGCCCAGACCTTCCGCATCGACGGCGCGATCCGCTTCCCGCCGCGCTGACTATCCGCTCATATTCACGCCGGAATCGGGGCGCGTCGTACCAACGGCGCGCCCTTTTCTTCGCACCTGCGAAAATAAAATACTAAGCTGGCTTGACATGTTTTTGACGAACTACTAACCTGGCTTAGTATTAAATGAATCGCTCTCCCTTTTCGACCAGAGGTTCGCCATGATCCGTTTTGCCAAAATCGCCGCCTATGTCTCACTCGCTGTCGCCATCGTGCCGCAGGTCGCTGCCGCCGACGATGCCGTGCAACTGACTTCGGCTTCAGCCATCGCCACCGAATATAAGGGCAAGATGCTGTACACCGCGTCGGGCGATCGCCTTGCCGCCGTCTATCGCGTCGGTGCCGATGGCGCCGCGCAGATCATCCTCAACGGCAAGATGATTGCTGTTCCCGCCGCCAGCCTGGCGGCTGCCGATGGCAAGCTGGTGACCAACCTGTCGAAGCGCGACCTGCTGACCGCGCGCTGATCGGAAGGGCGACGGTCCTTCGCAATGAATAGGCCGCTCCCTAACCCGGAGCCGCCTTTTTCATGGCTTGCCGATATTCTCTGAAATCGTATCGAGCAGCGCGTTGATCCGGTGCAGGTCGTCATGATCGAAGCCGGCAAAAGCCACTTCTTCATTGGCGCGCGCAATCCCCGCCAGTTGCGTCGTGATCGTCTGGCCCGTCTCTGTCAGGAATACAGCATGGGCGCGGCGGTCATCATCCTTGGCGCGCCGTTCCAGCAACCCATCGGCACACAGCCGGTCGATCAGCCGACCCGCTGACGCTTCGGCAATTTCCAGCATATTGGCAATGGTGCGCTGGGTCGCGCCGGGGTGGCGAGCCACCGCCGCGATCACTGTCCATTGCGATCGCGTCACGCCCAGCCGCACCACGCTCTGGTCGAAATGCGCCCGCAACTGCCGCGCGATCACAACCAGCTTCAGCGACGCATTGCGCATCAGCGCCTTCGCGTCATCAGCCAGCAGATCATCGTTCGGTTCAGCCATGAAGCGCGTACCATAGCGCCATTGCGGCGAAACGAAACCGTCCTCGTTGCAAGCCGGGGCGATGTTCTGCGCCGGATCAGACACGTTCGATGATGATCGCTGGCGCCATGCCGCCCGCCGCGCACATGGTGATCAGGCCATAGCGTCCGCCGGTCCGCTCCAGCTCATCCAACGCCGTGCCGATCAGCACTGCGCCGGTCGCACCGATCGGATGACCCAGCGCGATCGCCCCGCCATTGGGGTTCAGTTTCGCGCGGTCGATGCCCAGATCGCGGATGAACTTCTCGGTCACGACCGCGAACGCCTCATTCACCTCGAATATGTCGATATCCTCGACCCGCAACCCTGCCTTCGCCAACACCTTGCGCGCCGCCGGGACGGGGCCGTTCAGCATCAGCGTCGGGCAATCTCCCATATTGGCGGTCGCCACGATCCGGGCGCGGGGCTTCAGGCCATGGCGCTGCGCATAGACCACCGACGCCAGCAGGATCGCGGCTGCCCCATCGACCACGCCCGATGAGGTTCCGGCATGATGCAGTGGCGTGATCGCCAGGTCAGGATAGACCTGGTTGATCAGCTGACGGAAGGTTGGCCCGTCGGCGCGCGAAGGCATGTCCATAAAGGCGGCGAAGGCGGGTTTGAGCTGCGACAACTGCTCGGCGGTCGTGTCGGGCCGGGGATATTCCTCATGGTCCAATATGACTGCGCCATCATCGTCCACCACCGGGACGGTCGAACGGGCGAAGCGTCCTTCCTGAATCGCGATCCCTGCCCGTCGCTGGCTCTCTGCGCCAAAGGCGTCGAGCTGTTCCCGACTGATCCCCTCCATCGCAGCGATCGCGTCGGCGGCGACGCCCTGGTTCGACTGGGGATGCTTGGCCTGCAACCGCATATTGCCAGTGCCAAGCCCGCCGACCGGTGGCACGCCCGCTTCTCGCAGCGACTGGCCATAGGACATGACGTGCGACATCATCTCCGTCCCGCCCGCGATCACCAGATCCTCCATCCCGGCCATGATCTGCCCCGCGGCCAGATTGGTAGCGGTCAGCCCGCTGCCGCAGAAACGGTCGAGCGTCACCCCGGACGCACGCACATCATAACCGGCGTCGAGCGCGGCCATCCGGCCCATATCGCCGCCCTGCAACCCCATCTGCGCGCTGGTGCCCCAGATAATATCATCGACATCGGCGGTATCGATGCCGTTGCGGTCGCGGATCGCGCGCAGCACGGTCGCTGCGACATGCTGCGGGTGCAGATGCGACAGCGCGCCCTTGCCCAATTTGCCGATGCTGCGCGGGGTGCGGACCGCGTCGATGATATAGGCCTCTGCCAAGGCTCGTCTCCTGTAGAAAGATGACTTTGCTATCGCATGGAAGGCCCACATTCCCAATCGCATGGGCGATTGATCGGAAGGGCAAGGGCGTGCAGGGTGGACGGCAGTAGCGCCCGCTGCCCAAGGTGGGCGGGGCCAGGAAGCATAGGGGGCAGGATGGCGAGAGCCGGGCATGATCGGTCATCGGGCGGCACTTTTGCGCCGCTTCGCGAACCTGTATTCCGCGGCATCTGGACGGCCAGTCTGCTGTCCAATTTCGGCCAGCTGATCCTGGGGGTCGGCGCGGCGTGGGAAATGACCCGGCTCACCCCGTCGCCCGGCATGGTAGCGCTGGTGCAAAGCGCCCTGATGCTGCCGCTGATGCTGGTCGCGCTGCCTGCGGGCGCGCTGGCCGATATGTTCGACCGACGGCGCATTGCCATGACGGGCCTTGCCTTCTCCATGGTCTGCGCGACGATCCTCACCCTGCTCGCCTGGTCGGGCCATAGTTCGCCCTGGATGCTGCTGGCCTTCTGCTCGCTCATCGGGGCAGGGGTCGCGCTCTATTCCCCTGCCTGGCAATCCTCGATCAGTGAGCAGGTCGGCCCGCATCATCTGCCCGCCGCCATCGCGCTCGGCACGATCAGCTATAATGTCGCGCGCAGTTTCGGCCCGGCGATCGGCGGTGTCATCGTGCTGGCGGCGGGCGCTCATGCCGCCTTTGCGGTCAACGCCATCGGCTATCTGCCGCTTTTCATCGCCTTCTTCCTTTGGCGACGCCGCCACGTCTCCTCGCGCCTGCCACCCGAACAGATCCACCGCGCGATCGTATCCGGCGCGCGCTACGCCCTCCATGCCGCGCCAATCCGCACCGTTCTGGTGCGCGCCTTCCTGTTCGGCCTGGCCGGCGCATCCTCATCAGCACTCGCGCCACTGATCGCCAAGCATCTGCTGGGGGGCGATGCCAGCACCTTCGGCCTGCTGCTGGGGGCGGGCGGACTGGGCGCGGTGGGCGGTGCCTTGCTCGTGGCTCCCTGCCGGGAAAAGCTCGGTACCCACCGCACCGTGACGTTGCTGGCATTGCTCAGTGGCGCAACGCTGGCACTGGCGGGCTTCAGCCGCTCGGTGCCACTCACCTGCTTCGCCCTGTTTCTCGCTGGCGGCGCGAATATTCTGACCATCGCCCTGTTCAACGTCGCGGTGCAACTGTCCGCCCCGCGCTGGGTCACGGCGCGGGCGCTCTCGCTCTTCTCTTCGGCGCTGACCGGCGGCATCGCGATTGGCGCGGCCCTGTGGGGATGGGTTGCGGGACAGCTATCGGTCGATGGCGCGCTCTATCTGTCTGGCCTTGCGCTGGCGGCGCTGCCTGTCATCGGCCTGTTGCTGCCCCTGCCCGACACCAACGAAGCCGATATCGAACCCATATCGCTGCAAAATGAGCCGGAAGTCGGCATGGCACTGACGCGCCGGTCTGGGCCGATCATCATCGAAATCGACTATGATGTCGATCCGTCGCAAGCCCGCGATTTCTACGGCGCGATGTTGCAGGTCCAGCGCACCCGGCTGCGCAATGGCGGCTTCAACTGGTCCATTTCGCGCGACATTGCCAATCCGGCTCACTGGACCGAACGCTATCAATGCCCGACCTGGGGTGACTATCTGCACATGCGCGAACGCTTTACCCAGGCAGACAAGGATATCCAGCTGCTCGCGCGGTCGTTCGACCGGAAGGCGGGCGATCTGCGCGTGCGGCGACGGCTGGAACGGCCGTTCGGATCGGTGCGCTGGCAGACCGATACACCTGATCCGCAGCAGGGCATGATCAACTATATCGGGCCATGATGCCCGGAAGGAGAGGCAATGACAGGCAAGAGGCGATATCGCGTCATCCAGTGGGCGACCGGCAATGTCGGTTCCCGCGCGCTGCGCACCGTGATCGAGCATCCCGCGCTCGACCTTGTCGGCCTATGGGTCAGTTCCGACGACAAGCGGGGCAAGGATGCGGGCGACCTTGCCGGGTTGGCGCCCTGCGGCGTCATCGCCACGGGATCGATCGATGATCTGGTCGCGATGGACGCCGATTGCGTCCTCTATATGCGGCAGGGCACCGACATCGACGAACTGTGCCGCCTGCTCGCATCGGGCAAGAATGTCGTCACGACCCGTGGCGACTTTCACCACCCGCCCTCAATGGACGCCGCCATGCGCGACCGGATCGAGGCGGCCTGTCGCACCGGCAACAGCTCCATTTACAGCACCGGCTCCAGTCCGGGTTTCGTGACCGAAGCCCTGCCGATCCCGCTGCTCTCCCTTTCGCGTCGGCTCGATTGCCTGACGATCGACGAATATGGCGACGTTTCGAGCCGCAATTCGCCCGATCTCTTGTTCAACATCATGGGTTTCGGTCGCGCGCCCAGTGCTTTCGACCCGCGCCAGCTCGAGCATGTGAAAAGCGACTTTGCCGGATCACTGGCCCAGTTGGCGGATGCGGCGGGGATCGTCATCGATAGCTGGGACGTGGTCGGCGAAATGGGCGCGGCGACCCGCGACATCGTGATTGCGGCGGGCATCATCCCGGCCGGCACGGTCGCCGCCCAGCGCATCACCGTGTCGGGAATGCGAAATGGCAAGCCGGTACTGCGCTTCCGCGCCAACTGGTATTGCAGCCGCGAAATCGACCAGCCCGACTGGCGCCTGCGCGAATCCGGCTGGCGCGTTCGGGTGGAGGGCGACACGCCGGTGGAAGTGGACATCCGCTTCCCGGTCGCGCCGGAAGATTATGCCGCCTTCACCCCCGGCCTGACCGCCCATCGCGCGGTCAATGCTGTTGCAGCAGTGTGCGACGCCCTGCCCGGTATCCGCACCACGGCGGACATGCCACAGGTGATCGCGCAATTATGACTGGCGGCGGGATCAGTATCCCGCCACTAGCGCCTCGCTCACCTGCCACAATCGCGCGGCGGCCGCATCGTCCTGTGCCGCCGCCGAACAGGGCACGGCTTCGCGCATATAATGATAGCCGCCGCTCGACTGGCCCGGTGCCGGATCGCTCGCCAGCCATACCAGCGTCTCTGCCGCTTGCGCCGGGGTCAGCGCCCGGTCGGCGATCGACTCCATATAGGCTTGCATCGCCGCGTCGCAGTGGCTGGCGAAATTGCTCGCCACTATACCGGGGTGCATCGCATGGGCGACGACACCCGTGCCGTCCAGCCGCCGCGCCAGTTCGCGGATGAACAGAATATTGGCCAGTTTGGCATGGCAATAGGCCGCGCCACCGACAAAGCCCTCCGTGAATATAAGGTCGTCCCATACAATCCCGGCACAATGTTCATGGCCGGTGGACGACACCGCCGCCACCCGCACCGAACCGGGTGCCGATTGTGCCGCTGCCGCCAGCAAATTGGGCAGCAATATCTGCGTCAGCAGGAACGGCGCGAGGTGATTGGACGCAAAGGTCGCCTCATGCCCCTCGGCAGTGATGATCCGCTGTGCCATCACCCCGCCCGCATTGTTGAGCAGCGCGTCAATCTCCGGCGCAAGCGCTGCGATTTCGCGCGCCGCCCGCGCGGTTTCCACCAGCAGCGCCATGTCCGCCCGGATCATGGTGAAATCCGCGCCGGGCAGGGCGGTCAGTTCGGCCTCTGCTGCCGCGCAGCGCGCCGGATCGCGCCCGACGCCGATCACCCGCCACCCCTGTTGCAGCAGCGCGCGTGCCGCCTCCTTGCCGACACCCGCACTCGCGCCCGTGACGACAGCGACTTTCACACGGCTCTTCATGTGCGCACGGCCTCCATCTTGCGGGAACCATGTCCCAATGTCAGGAACAGTGCCGCTCCCATGATCGTGACGCAGGCACCGATCATCAGGAAGGGCGCATAACTGCCCCACAGGCGCAGCGTGTAACTCAGCGTCAGCGACCCCAGCGCCGCCCCGCCCGCGATCGACGCGCCGACCAGCCCCATGACCAGACTGAACACACTCAACCCGAAACGTCGCGACACGAGATAGGCCGCGATATCGCCCTCTGCCCCTTGCGCCAGCCCCATCATTGCTACCGACAGCGCCAGCACGATGGTGCTGTCAAAGGGCGACGCCATCAGGATCATGCCGATCGCCGGCATTGATAGGGTCAGCGCCGCAACCAGATGCGGCTCCATCCGGTCTAGCGACAGGCCGCAGGCAAAGCGGCCGACCATCACCCCGATCGCAAAAACGGAAATCAGCCAGGTCGCCGTCTGCGACTGCGCGCCGCTATCCATCAGCACCAGTTTCAACTGCGACGACAGCAGCCCCTGCGGGATATTCACCAATATCATGCCGACGATCAGCACCCAGAAGGCCGGATTGCGCATGATCACGCCATAGCCCCTTTTGGGTTCGACCGGCATGTCCGCGTCCTGATGCACGCCGATATGCGGCGGCGTCATCAGCACGGCGATCAGGCCGAATATCATCGTGACCCCGCCCATCAGCAGATAGCCGTTGCGCCACCCCTCGCTCTCGATGAACCTGCCCAGCAGCGGCGCGATCACCGCACCCACCAGCGGCGGCCCGGTCATCACGATGGAAAAGGCCAGCCCGCGCGCCCGCTCGAACCGCTCCGCCACGATCCTTGTATATACGGGTGATGTGGTCAACGTGCCGACCATGATCTGCAAGACCGCAATGGCAAAGAAGGCGCGAATGCTGCCGGGCTGCATTGCAAAGGCGATATAGGCACTCGGCCCTGCCAGAACGCCCACGGCGGAAACGGCGCGCACGCCGAACCGGTCGGTCAACCGCCCGGTGATCGGCTGCGCGATCAACATCAGCAGCCCGAAACTGCCCAGCAGCGCGAATTGCGATTTTGGCCAACCAAATTCGGCGATCAGCTTGGGCGCAAACAGGCCCATCGTATAGGCGGACAGGCCTATGCCGAACCCCAGTCCCATGGTCGCGGCAAGCAACGGACGCCAATGCGTCCGCAATTCGCCCCAATAGGCCGATCCCATCCTCATCTCCTGTTATGATGCCATGCTTCTCAGGCTGTTCAGGCGCAGACTGGCTGCCATGTCGGGCCGCGCCAGGCAAATCGCCCCCGCGCTATCATGGTCACGCGGCATGCCAGCCGGATCATTGCCGCCCGTCTGGCCGCCAGAGCGATATGTCGCCTGCCCGCCTTGTGCGGCGATGCGCCTTCGGGCGATCATGGCCGTAACAGGCATAAGAGGAGCGGACATGGCAGGCTGCCTTGCAGGAAAGGTCGCGCTGGTGACCGGTGCGTCATCGGGCATAGGCGAGGCGGCTGCACTGGCTCTGGCGGGTGCCGGGGCAGCGGTAGCGCTGTCAGCGCGGCGCGTCGATCGCCTCCGCGCACTGGTCGATCATATTCACGCAGCAGGCGGTAAGGCAATCGCGCTGCCCGGCGACGCCGCGGTCGAGGCGGAGGCGACCCGTGCCGTCATCGACACCATCGATCAGCTTGGCCGCATCGACATCCTCGTCAATTCCGCCGGCGTCATCCAGGCCGGCGGGGTTGAAAGCCTGTCGCTCGACGAATGGCGCCGCGTGATCGACATCAATCTGTTTGGCACGCTCTACACCTGCAAGGCGGCGATCGGCCCAATGAAGACCCAGGGCGGCGGCGACATCATCAACATCTCCTCCACCGCCGGACGGCGCGCGGCGGGGCTGTTTGGTCCCTATTCGACCAGCAAGTTCGGCCTCACCGGCCTGACCGAAAGCCTGCGTCAGGAAGTGGGTGGGGCGGGCATCCGGGTGTCGATCGTGGAGCCGGGGGCGACCGCCACCGAAGTCGCAGGCGGCATCAGCGATCCGGCGATGCGCGCGGCGATGACCGACCATGTCGGCAAGGACACAGCGATGCAGCCAGACGACATCGCGCAAGCGATCCTTTTCATCACCTCATTGCCCGCGCGGGCGAACGTGTCGCAAATCCTGATCCGCCCGACCGCCGACACGGCGGCGATGTAGGCCGACCCCGACAGATTAAGAGGCGAGGAAATATATGGCCGACATCGAACCACGCCCGCCCGCGCTGTCAGAGGCGCTGCCGAGCATGGCCTACCGGTCCTGGTTTCTCTTCATCATGGTCCTGGTGTCGGCGTCCGTGCAGGGCGAACGCTATCTGATGGTGGTGATGGTCGAACCGATCCGCCGCGAACTGGGTCTGTCGGATGCTGCAATCGGCATGGTCAAGGACATGATCATCGCCATCGTCTATATATTGGCGATCATCCCGCTGGCGCGGCTGGCTGATCGCTGGTCGAAGCGCAAGATCGTCGCAATCGCCGCCACCGTCTGGAGCGCGGCGATCATCGTCTGCGGCGCGGCCAAAAGCTTCTGGGTGCTGCTGATCGGTCGGGCTGGCATTGGCCTTGGCGAAGGCGGCTTTACACCGCCATCCCAGGCATGGATCGCCGACCTTTTTCCTATCCGCCAGCGGGCGACGGCGCTGTCGATCTTCCTGCTCGGCGCGTCGCTCGGCACCTTCCTTGGTCCGGCGGTGGGCGGCTGGGCGGTGCAGGAATATGGCTGGCGCAACACGCTGATCTTCGCCAGCATCCCCGGCTTCATCCTCGCTCCCATTGTCTGGTTCACCCTGCGCGATACCCGCGCGGGTCTTGCCGATGGTGCACCTGCTGCGAAGGGACCGGCCATCTCCTTCCTTCAGACCGCCCGCGAACTCATGGCGATTCGCACGCTGCCCCCGCTGATCCTTGCTGCCTCGCTCAACGCCTTGCTGACCATGGGCTTTATCAGCTGGGCACCCGCCTTCATGGAGCGGACCCATGGAATGCCCGCCAATGAAGCTGGGTTGCAAATGGGCGGCGCGCTCTTCTTCGGGTCAGCGATCGGCCATACGGTCGGCGGGCCGCTGGCCGACTTCCTGGGCCGTCGCGACATGCGCTGGTATGTCTGGATACTGATGATCAGCGGCGCGATGGCCACCGGCATTGGCTGGCTGATCCTGACCGGCTCTGCCGACCGTGTATTCCCGCTTTATGGTCTCAACATGCTGATCGGTGGCCTGTCTGCCGCGCCGCTGATGGCGGTGGTGGCAGGCCTCGTCCCGTCGCGCTCCCGTGCGACCGCCATCGCCGTGCTGATGGTATCGATCCAGGTCATCGGCCTTGGCGGTGGGCCAGTGCTGGTTGGCTGGCTCAGCGATATATTGCGCCCCATCTATGGCGAGGATTCGCTGGGCATGGCGATGCGCTGGGCGTTGCTGGTGGGCGTCCCCAGCACCATCCTGGCCTGGATCGCCAGCCACTCCTGCCGCACCGATTTCGCGGCGGCCGGTGGCTGGAACGGTGCGGCGATCAACCATGCGATACATTGAGAGGGACACGCGATGCCAGCCTATATGATCTTCACCCGCGAAGGCCCGGTCACCGATCAGGCGGCGATGGACGCCTATAGCGGCATGAACCGCAGCCATGCCGGGCGTTTCGTGGCCGATTATGGGTTGAAACCCCTTACCGTCTATGGCGCACTCGAAACGCTGGAAGGGGAGGGGCCGGAAGGTATCGTCATCCTGGAGTTCCCGGACGCAGACAAGGCGCGGGCCTGGTATAACAGCCCGGAATATCAGCAATCCGCGCTGTTGCGGCAGAAGGGGGCACCGTATCGCGCGTTGCTGGTCGAAGGACTCTAGGATCATGAAAGCGCATCTCATCACCCTATGCCTCGTCTCAATCGCACTCCCCTGCATGGCGGCCCAACCCCAGGCGGCGGCGCCCGGCATGTCGCGGCTCGGCACGGGCTATCTCAAGAACGGGCCGCTGCCGGACAATGTCGCCCCGCCGCCACCCGCACCCGGCTCCGCCGCGCAGGCCCGCGATGATGAAGGGGCGAAAGCCGCGCTTGCGTTGCAGGGCGGCCCGCGCTGGACATTGGCGACCGCCGACGCCGATCTGTTGGGTCCCAAGGCAACCGCGACCTTCTCCTGCACGCTGGGCGTTGCGATCGGGCCTGACACGACGCCCCGGCTCGATCGGCTGCTGCGCCGGACCCTTGCCGATTTCGGCATGTCCACCAGCGCGATCAAGCATCGCTACGCCCGCCCCCGCCCGTTCATGGTCAACGGCCAGCCGACCTGCACTCCCGACTGGGAACCGATGCTGCGCAAGGACGGCTCCTATCCGTCCGGCCACAGCGCCATCGGCTATGGCTGGGGGCTGATCCTGGCTCAGTTGCACCCCGATCTCGCCCCGGCGCTGGTCGCGCGCGGCCGCGCTTTTGGCGACAGCCGCCGCGTCTGCAATGCCCATTGGCTCAGCGATACCGAGGAGGGCCGTCTTGCCGCCACGGTCGTATTCGCCCGGCTCAACGCCGATCCGGCATTCCAGAAAGACATGAAGGCCGCGCGCAAGGATATCGCCCGCGCCAAGGCCAGACCCACCGGCTGCGACGCTGAAGCCGCCGCGCTGACCCAAGGAGTACCCCAACCATGACCGACATCAAACCCCGCATCCTCCCGCTGCCGCGCACGGAATGGACCGACGATGCGCGTGAGGTGTTTTCCTATTGGGGCGAGCCAAATTCCTGGGAAGAAGGCTCTAAAACCAATGTGTTAATGGTTATGGCCAACCATCCTGGTCTGGGCAAGGTCTATAATATCTGGGGCAAGCATCTGCTTATGTCCAACTCACTGTCGACCAGGCATCTGGAACTGCTGATCCTGCGCGTCGCCTGGTTGGTGAAGTCCGCCTATGAATGGCATAATCATGTCGGCTACGCACTGAACGCCGGCCTGACCCTAGAGGATATCGCCGCGATCCGCGACTATCCAGCGGGCGGCAATTGGGACGAGGCCGATGATGCTGTGCTGCGCTCGGTCGGTGAACTCATGGCCGACGGCACGATCAGCGACGCCAACTGGGCGGTGCTGGGCCGCCATTTCACCAAGCAGCAGCAGATGGATCTGGTTTTCTCCATCGGCCATTATGTCATGACCAGCTGGGCGCTCTCCTCCTTCGGCGTCGGGATCGAGGGTGGCGCGGACCCGATCGGTTTCGACCTCAGGACGGCATCGGGCAAAACCCCCGGCAAGACGTACAAGCCCGGCGAGACCGAGGACTGGACCGACAGTCGCGGTTACTGATCTCCGGGGCTATCGCGGCAACGATATTGGCCGGATCATCGCCCCTGCGCATTGCCGCACCGTCGCCGGAGCGGGCATGACGGATGCCAAGAGATTTTCGCATTTGCATGAGGGAATAAGACCATGGCGACCGACATATTGCTGCCCAAGATCGGCTTTTCGATGACCGAGGCCCAGATTGCGGAATGGCTGGCCGAAGATGGCGCGCAGGTCGAAGAGGGCCAGCCGCTCTATCTGCTCGAAGCCGACAAGTCGGCCAACGAGGTGGAATCGCCTGCCAGCGGCACGCTGCGCATCATCGCCCAGCCCGGCGAAACCTATGAGGTCGGCACGGTCCTCGGCACGATCGAATGAGACCGCTGCGCGTCGGCATCGTCAGCGCCGCTTGGGGAGCTTTTGCCCATCTGCCCGCCTGGCGCGCCATTCCCGGTGTCGAGGTCACCGCGATCTGCACTTCGCGCGAAGAAACCGCCCGCGCCGCCGCCGAACGGCTGAACCTGCCGCGCGCCTTCTGGAACGTGGCCGAAATGTGCGCCGACCCGGATATCGATATCGTCGATCTGGGCACCCGGCCCAGCGTCCGCCTGCCGATGGTGCTGGCCGCGCTCGCCAATGGCAAACATGTCTACAATGCCAGCCCCCACGCCGCCGACTGGACCGGGGCCAAGGCGATTGACGCCGCATGGTGTGCCGGGACCAGCATTGGCGTGGTCGATGCCTTCGCGCAGTGGCTGCCAGCCCATGCCCAAATGAAGGCGATGCTCGACGCCGATTTTATCGGCAGACCATTGGGCGGCACCTGCCATTTCAACCTGTCGTTGTTCAACAGTCCAAACAAGCAATTCCCCTATAACTGGTTCGCACAAAGTGGGCAGGGGGTCTCGGCCGTCCGCAATAATGGCAGCCACGCGCTCTACATGCTGCGCCATCTGTTCGGTCCGGTCGCCGAACTGGTCGCCGACAACAGCCAGATATTGCGCGAATGGCGCTTTCCTGATGGCGACAGCATCACGCCCGAAACCACCGATTTCGCCAACGTCATCCTGCGCTTTGCCAGCGGCCTGACGATGCAGATGCAGATTAGCTGGAGCATGACGCTGCACGACGGCTGGCTGATCGATGTCTTTGGTGACAAGGGGCGGCTGGTCGCCTCTTCGCCAACCTTCCCGACGGCCCGCGACTGCATTCTGCGCGGCGGCCAACTGGGGGGCGACCTGCAAGAGGTCGCGATTTCCGACAGCTACAAAAGCACTCCCGGCATTGCGCTCGACTGGCAAAGCGAGCCCCAGCCCAGCTACCCCATGGCGCTGTCGATGCACGCCATGGTCGAAGCGATCCATGGACGCGGCCAAGGCACGCCCGATTTCGCCCAAGCGCTGGAGGTCGAACGCTTGCAGGAAGCGATCCGCCTGTCCAGCCAAACCCGTCATTGGGTGCGGTTGGCCGACATTAGCTGACGCCATAACCATATATCCGTTCGCTCGACACGAACGGATCTTTCTACAGTCCAGTAAATCTTGGCGCGCGCTTTTCCTTGAGCGCCGCAATCCCCTCGCGGTGATCCGCGCTGCGGACGCTGAGCGCCTCATAAGCGATTCCTGCCTCCATCACCGCGCTGGCGATCCGCTTCAGCTCCATATTGGTCAATATCTTCGTCCAGCGGATCGCATTGGGCGCACCCGTCAGCAGCTTGCCGCAAAAGGCGTCGACCGCGCTGTCCAGTTCCTCCGGCGCGACGCAATGGTTGATCAAACCGATTTCCGCCGCCTTGCGCGCAGGCAGCAACTCGCCGGTCAGCAGATATTCCTTCGCCCTGGCCAGCCCGATCCGCTGCGCCCAGATGAGCGCGCCGCCATCCCCCGCGACCAGTCCGATGCCGACATGCGGATCGCCGATCTTCGCCCCCTCGGCGGCAAAGATCACGTCGCACAGCAGCGCGATCGACGCCCCCAATCCCACCGCATGACCATTCATCCGGCACACAACCGGCTTTTCAATGTCCAGCATCGCAAAGACGATCCGCTTGGCCTGCCGCGCCTCATGGTCGAACAGATGCGGATTGGCTGCATTATGCTCCATATGCGCAATGTCGCCGCCAGCGGAAAAAGCGCGCCCCGCCCCGGTCAGCAGGATGACGTCGGAATCAGGGTCGGTCGCTGCAAAAGTCAGCGCTTCGGGCAATTCGTCGTGCAGGGTCAGGTTCACCGCGTTCATCGCATCGGGCCGGTTCAGCGTCACGACCAGCAGCCGCTCGCGCCGTTCAAGCAAGATGGTCTGGAACAGGGGCAATGGCTGGCTCATGCGCGGGTCTCCTTGACCCTCCCTTATCACGCTCCATGTCCCTGCCAACGTCGCCACAGCGATAAGCGCTGTTGGTCTGCCCATGCGGACTGCCATTCGCCGTCATCGCGCTATAGCCTGTTTCAAGATACAAGGGAGAGCAGAGCATGGCCGGGTTTGACGAGACGTTCGACTGGGTGGTCGTGGGCAGCGGCGCGGGGTCGATGATTTCCGCGCTGGTCATGCGTCAGGCTGACAAGTCGGTCGTCATCCTCGAAAAAACAGCCTGGGCCGGTGGCACGACGGCCAAGTCGGGCGGCGTCATGTGGATTCCGGCCAACCGCTTCATGCTCGCCGACGGGGAACAGGACAGCGCCGATGCGGCCATGACCTATCTCGATGCGCTACAGGAACTGGACGGTAATCCGGCCCCGGGCACTTCGCGCGAAAAGCGCCTGGCCTATGTGACCCAGGCACCCCTTGCCATCGACTTTCTGGTCGACAAGGGCGTAGCGCTGCAACGCGGCGCGACCTTCTGGCCGGACTATTATGATGAACTGCCGGGCGGCTGCAAAACGTCCCGCACTGTCGTCGCCAAGCCGTTCGATCGCAAGGAACTGGGGTCGCGGCGCGACATGCTGCGCAAGGGCTTCGCCGAATTCAACGTAACCCTTGTCGAGGGAATGGAGGCGCAGGGCCATCGGCGGACCAACAAGGCGTCCGGCAAGATGCTGGGGCGGATCGTCCTGCGCACCCTGCGAGATCTGGTGCTGGGCCGCAAATATACCACGGCGGGCGGTGCGTTGCAGGGACGACTGCTCAAGGCCGGTCTTGCGGCGGGCGTGGACCTGCGGTTGAACGCGCCGGTTAGCGAACTGGTAATCGAAGATGGAACAGCCACCGGCGTCGTGACGATGCGCGATGGTAAGCCATGGCGGATCGGCGCGCGACTGGGTGTTCTCGTCAATGCCGGGGGCTTTGCCCAAAATCAGGCGATGCGCGACACTTATATGCCCGGTACTCAGGCGCAATGGTCGCAGACCGCCGAGGGCGATACCGGAGAGATGCACCGAGAATTGGAGCGGATCGGCGGCCAGCTGGCGCAGATGGACCAGCTTGTAGGCTACCAGATGACGCTCGCGCCGGGCTGGGACAAGACTTATGTCGCACCCGGCGCCCAATCGATGACCGGCAAGCCGCACGCGATCCTGGTCGATCAGACCGGCCAGCGCTATATGAATGAAGGTGGCAGTTACGAACTCTATTGCGAAAATATGCGCAAACGGAACATCGTCGCCCCGTCCGTTCCAAGCTGGGCCATCCTCGACCGCCATTATGTCGAACTTTATGCGATCGCGGGCAAATTCATTGATAAGAAGATCCCGGAAAACTGGATCGAAAGCGGCTATCTCCACACCGCTGACACGATCGAGGGACTGGCCGGGCGTATCGATGTCGATCCCGCCGCGCTGGCGGCGACCGTGGCGCGCTGGAACGGGCATGTGGCCAAGGGCATGGACGAGGATTTCCACCGGGGTGAGCGCGCCTATGACAATTGCGGTTTCGTCGGCGATCCCTTCTCCGAACGCAGCGCTATCGGCGCGATCGACAAGGCGCCTTTCTACGCCGTTCCGGTCGTGCCGGGCGACGTCAGCACCTATGGCGGCGTCATTACCGACGCCAAGGGCCGCGTCGTCACCGCCGACGGAAACGTGATCGCAGGCCTCTACGCCACTGGGGTCACAACCGCATCCGTGATGGGCAATGTTTATCCCGGCGCGGGGGCGAGCATCGGCCCGTCCCTGACGTTCGGCTATATCGCCGCGCGTCATGCGGCTGGATTGGATAACCAGCTTTAGCCGATAGGTTTGGGTGAGCGATCGTTCCGAAAACCTGTCAGGTGCGACAAAGGGCATGAAAATCGGCCTAAACGTCCCGCTAAGCCTAAGATTGCGGTACGTGACATATGGACCAGCGCCTCAGCCTTGGTTATGCGGGCAAGGCAATAACCCCTAAGAAAGGCATTTTATGAACAATAGCGATCTGGCCGACGGCGTTGCCTCGGCACATGGCATCACCAAGGCGGATGCCCGCAAGATTGTCGACGGTGTTTTTGCTGCCATCGCCGATGCCGCCGCCAAGGGCGAAGAAGTGTCGCTGAACGGCTTTGGCAAGTTCAAGGTGAAGGATTCGCCGGCGCGCGAAGGCCGCAACCCCTCGACCGGTGCGACCATTCAGATCGCCGCGTCCAAGAAGCTGGGCTTCACGCCGGCCAAGGCGGTCAAGGACAAGCTGAACGGCTGATTGGCCAAACCGGCGTCGCCCTTCAGGACGACGCCGGTTGCCTATGTTATCGGGATGCCGGACGATCTGGCCCCAAAATCTTCGACCGCACCGAGCGCAAGGTCGACATCAAGCAGAGACCGGGTATCGATTTTCAGGCGGTATCCGCCTGAACGGCTCAGGCCGCCAGACCCAGCGCGCGCAACAGCGCAGCGGAATCCGGCTGGCGACCACGGAAAGCAACGAAATTGTCGATCGCCGGGCGCGATCCGCCCCGCGCCAGCACATGATCGCGAAACAGGCCGCCCAGCGCTGCGCGATCCGCCTTCTCTTCAGCGAAGGCCTCGAAGGCATCGGCGGACAGGCGTTCGGCCCACAAATAGCTGTAGTAGCCCGCCGCATAGCCGCCTGCGAAAATATGGCTGAAACTGTGCGAGAAGCGGTGCCATGCCGGGGGATGGATCACCGCCACATCCTGCCGCACGGCAGCGACGATCTCCTGCACCGATGGACCATCCTCCTGTGCTGCCGACTGGTGGAGGCGCAGGTCGAACAGGGCAAATTCGACCTGGCGCAGCAGCGCCACCGCACCCATGAACCGCCGCGCCGCGAGCATCCGTCCGATCATCGCCTCGTCCAGAGGCAACCCGCTTTCCTCATGCGCGGATACACGCCGCAGCATGGCGGGTTCCCAGGCGAAATTCTCCATGAACTGGCTCGGCAATTCCACCGCATCCCACTCGACGCCGGATATGCCACCGACCGAGGGCACATCGACCTGCGTCAGCAGATGGTGGAGGCAGTGGCCCATTTCATGGAAGAGCGTCACCATTTCCTGATGGGTCAAATGCGCGGGACGATCCGCGCTGCCGCTGGCGAAATTGCAGACCAGATAGGCGATGGGCATTTGCACGGCGTCGGCCTCGCGCAGGCGTGGGCGGCACACATCCATCCACGCCCCGCCGCGCTTGCCCGCACGGGCGAACAGATCGCAATAGAGCGCGGCGACCGGCGCGCCGTCGGCACCATGGACAGTGTAATAACGCACATCCTCATGCCAGACCGGCGCACCATCGGCTGGGCGGATGTCCACCCCGTAAAGCTCGGCAACCAGCGCGAACAGGCCATCCAGGATTCGTGTTAGCGGCAGATGGGCGCGGATTTCCGCCTCGTCCAGCGCATGGACCGCGCGCCGCATCCGCTCCGTCGCATAGGCGATATCCCATGGTTCGAGCGTGTCGATGCCCAGTGTCGCCTGCGCGAACGCGGCCAGCTCGGCCAACTCCCGCTCGGCTTGCGGGCGCGCGCGCCGGGCAAGGTCGACCAGAAACGCATCGACTTCCTCGCCATCGCGGGCCATTTTGGTGGAGAGCGACAAGGCGACGGGATCAGCAAAGCCCAGCAGTCCTGCCGCCGCCTGCCGCAGCGCCAGCAATTGCGTGATCCGGTCGCTATTGTCGAACTGGCCGGCATGCGGGCCCTGATCGGACGCGCGGGTGCCATAGGCTTCATATACGGTGCGCCGCAGGTCGCGATCGTCGGCAAAGCCGGTTATCGCCCGCACCGACGGCGCATGAAGGTCGATCAGCCAGCCGTCCAGACCCCTGGCTTCTGCCGCGCGGGCCATGGCACCCCGGTCGCTGTCCGGCACACCCGCCAGCCTGGCAGGGTCGGTGACATGCAGCGTCCAGGCTTCGGTCGCGTCCATAACGGCATTGGCAAACTCGGTGGCCAGCCGTCCCTGCGCAACGCTGTTGGCGGCAAAGGTCTCCCGCTCTACGCCATCCAGCCCGACCCCGGACAGCTCAAACCCCTGCAAGGTCAGCGCCAGCGCGCGCGCCTCCGCCTCGCCCAGCCCGTCGCGGGGGATGGCGACCAGCGCGTCATAGAGCGCCCGATCCTGCCCGACTTCGGCAAAATAGCTGTCGATCATCGGCTGCACTTCGCCATGCACCGCGCGCAGTTCCGGCGTGTTCGCGACCCCGACCAGATGCGAGACGGTCTGCCACACGCGCGAAAGGGCCGCGTCGGCGCGATCCTTCGCCAGGAAAATCGCGTCATATCCCTTTGCCTCGGCGCATCGCCGCATCGCTACGCGATGCTGTGCAATGGCCGTTTCGACGGCGGGCAGGATATGGTCGGGCCGGATGTCACCAAAGCGCGGGTGAAGGCCGGAATCGAGCAGGGGGTTCGTCTGTATCATGACGCTTCCTTACACAGGGCAATATCCCCTGTCTGCCCGCATCCATCCGCTTGATTGCGGGCAGTCACGCCTTTTGGGGATGGATGCTAACGGGATCGAGCGCATGCGGGGCTGGTCCATGCTCCTCAAATCCTCTCCTCCACGCCGGCAGCAAGCGCCTGTTGCACGACCTTGCGCCAGCGTCGCAGCGATACTGCCCGATCCGCGTCGGCGGCAGGGGTAAAAGATCGTGTCTCGCGCGACAGCTGGTCAAGCGCGGCCAGATCGGGCCAAAGGCCGACGGTTATCCCGGCCAGAAAGGCCGCACCCAGCGCCGTGCTTTCATGACTGGCGGGGCGTTCGACAGGCAACCCCATCATGTCGGCCAGAAATTGCGCAAACCAGTCGTTGGTCGCCATGCCGCCGTCGATGCGCAGCATGGCGGGCGGGGCGATGTCTTCGCCCGCCATTGCCTCTACCAGGTCGCAGGTCTGGAACGCGACTGCCTCCAGCGCGGCGCGGACGATATGCGCCGGGCCGGTATCGAGCGTTAGCCCGGTGATCGACGCGCGCACATCGGTCCGCCAGCGCGGCGCGCCCAGCCCGACAAAGGCCGGGATCAGGTGAACGCCATGATCGGCGGGAACCGATGCGGCGAGATGCGCGCTATCCTCCGCGCTGTCAATGATGCCCATCGTATCGCGCAGCCACTTGATTGCCGCACCCGCAATGAAGATTGAGCCTTCCATCGCATAGGCGCGCTCCTGCCCGATGCGATAGCCAATGGTCGTCAGCAGTCGCTTGTCCGACAGGGTCGGCATGGTGCCGATGTTGGACAGCAGGAAACAGCCGGTGCCATAGGTCGATTTAATCTGCCCCGGCGCAAAGCAGCGCTGACCGATCAGCGCGGCCTGCTGGTCCCCCGCCATGCCCGCAATCGGGATGGCACGGCCAACAATCGCAGGGTCGGTGGTGCCGAAGATATGCGCGTTGGCGTGGACGTCGGGCAGCAATGCGCGGGGAATCGCGAACAGGCGGAGCAGATCGTCATCCCATTGCTCGGTCACGATATTGTATAGAAGGGTCCGGCTGGCGTTGGTGAGGTCGGTCGCATGGATCCGCCCCCCGGTCAGTCGCCAGAGCAGGAAGCTGTCCACCGTCCCGGCGGCGAGTTCGCCTCGTTCGGCGCGTGCCCGCGCGTCAGGAATCGTGTCGAGCAGCCAGCCCAGCTTGGTCGCGGAAAAATAGGGGTCGAGCAGCAGGCCGGTCCTGGCCCGGACCATTGGCTCCATGCCCTCGGCCAGCAGCGCGGCGCAGCGGTCGGCGGTGCGGCGGTCCTGCCAGACGATCGCATTATGAAGCGTTTTTCCGGTCGCGCGGTCCCACAGCAGGATCGTCTCACGCTGGTTGGCTATGCCGATCGCGGCGACATCATGGGTCAGCACATCGCGCAGCGTCGCCAGCGCGCCTTGCCAGATATGCTCCGGGTCTTGCTCGACCCAGCCGGGTCGGGGATAATGCTGCGGCAAGTCGCGGCTGGCGCTCGCCTCTATTGCCGCCGCCGCGTCGAAGCGGATCGCGCGGGTGGAGGTGGTGCCCTGGTCGATCGCGACGATGCTCATGCCACTGCCTCGTGGATATAGTGATCCAGCCGCTCGATCTGTGCAGGGTTAAGATAATAGCCCAATTTGGTCCGCCGCCAGATGATGTCGTGGGCACTGCGCGCCCATTCATAGTCGATCAGGTAATCGACCTCCTGCGCCCGCAACCCGGCACCAAAGTCCGCGCCGAGGTTATCGGGCGTGCGGGCGTCGCCCAGAACGGCGCCGATGCGGCTACCATAAGCGTGGGCCATGCGCCGGGCGACGGGTTCTTCGAGGAAAGGCCAACGCGCGCGGACATCTGCCAAAAATGCCCCGAAATCGGTGAATTCGCCGCCAGGCAACGGACGCTCGCGCGTGTCACCGCCTCCTATCCCCAGCCGATCCAAGGCCGCCTGCGCCAGATGCCGTGCGGTGGTGATCTTGCCCCCGAACACGCTGAGCAATGCCGCGCCATTCCGATCCAACTCCAGCCTATAATCGCGGCTGACCGCTTTAGCCGCTTCGGTCCCGTCATCTATCAGGGGACGGATGCCGCCATAGCTGCCGACGATCGCCTCGTCCCGCAGCGGCGTGCGCAGATAAAGATTGGCAGCGTCCAGCAGATAGGCGACTTCCGTGGGCGCAATCTGTGTATCGGTCGGGTCCTTCACCGTGACTTCGGTGGTGCCGATCAGGGTGAAATCGTCCAGATAGGGGATCGCAAAGACGATCCGGCCGTCAGGTTGTTGGAGCAGCCATGCATGGTTTCCCGACAGGCACCGCTTTACGACGATATGACTGCCGCGCACCAACCGGATATGGCTGCCGTCAGTCTGTCCCAACTGACCGTGCAGCACCTGCTCCGCCCATGGCCCGGCCGCATTGACGATGGTTCGAGCCGAGACCTGATGCGCGCCTGCTGCGTCGCGCAGCGTCACGGTCCACTGGTCCGCCTGCCGCTGCGCCGATTCCAGCCGGGTGCGGGTACTGATTTTCGCGCCTGATTCCGCCGCGTCCACCGCGTTCAGCACCACCAGCCGGGCATCATCGACCCAGCCGTCCCAATAGCTGAACCCCCGCCCACCATTCTGCACCAGCGCCGGATCGTCCAGCCGGATGCCGCGCGAGCGGGGAAGGCTGCCACCCAGAGCGAACAGGTCATATAGCCATAGCCCCATCCGCACGATCGGCCAGGGCCGCATGCTTGGCATATGGGGCAGGCGAAACTCCAGCGGCCAGACGATGTGCGGCGCTGTGCGCAACATGATCGCGCGTTCGGCCAGCGCCTCGTGCACCAGCTTATACTCATAATATTCCAGATAGCGCAGCCCGCCATGCATCAGCTTGGTGGAGGTGGATGATGTCCCCTGCGCCAGATCGCCCTGCTCGACCAGCAGTATGCGCTGGCCCGCGACGGCGGCGGCTCTGGCAATGGCAGTGCCGTTCACACCGCCGCCGACGATAAGAAGGTCGTACGGCTCAGGCATGGATGGGACGGGCCTCATCGTCATCCGTCCGGTTCGGCGTCAACCCTGTGCCCATGGTGATGCAACTCTCCCTCTCTTACGGCGGCGCGATCGTCCGTCCGCTTCTTGCCATAGACTATGTTTGGGAACACGCGGCCTTTTTCAGCACCCGTGCCACCGGGTCGATAGGTCGATTTCATATTCTATGTTTGCGCCCGGCGTGTTGACGGGCGTGGCGCTGTTTCTGCCCCGGTGCTGTCAGGGGCGTGAATCCTGCTTTCCGCCTATAGTTCCGATTTGCGCGCGTCAGACCGGCCATTTCTCAAGCCGCCAGGCCGAATCCCAGAACATCCATTCGTACCGGGTCGCATTGCGGAAGGCACGGGCCATGGCATCGCGCAGTGCCGGGGTGGTGGTGGCGGCGGCTTCGTCCACCAGCGTGCGGACGCGATCGGTCGCTGCGCCGAAACCGGGATCGGCATAGGTGTCGATCCATGGCGCATAGGGGTTGGGGCTGGTAGCGCGCGGCTTGATGGCGCAGCCGACTTCCCAATAAACCCAGAAGCAGGGCAGGATGCCTGCGATCAGTTCCTCATAGCTGCGGGTCGCGGCCAGGCTGGCCAGATAGCTGGTATAGCCAAGGCAGGCCGGGGTCGGCTCGACCGCCTGCACCATCGTTGCACTGACGCCAAACTGGCTGAAAAAGGCCTGATGCAGCCCTTCCTCGACCTGCACAGCCACCTTCGCCCCGTCGGAAAATTCCAGCCGCCCGGCGGCGCTGGGTGCGCGGGCGGCGGCGATCGCCAGCACACGGGCATATTCCGCCAGATAAAGGCTGTCCTGCACGATATAGTGCTGGAAACTTTCGCGCGGCAGGGTGCCGTCGGCCAGCGCGGCCAGGAAGGGATGGGCCAGGATCGCCTGCCGCAGCGGGGCGACGTCTGCCCAAATCTCATCGCAAAAGCCCATCGCTGTTTCCTTCGTCAGAAGCGCATGGTGGCGCTGGCGCCGAATTGGCGGCCGGTGTTGATGGTGAAACTGTCGAACGGGCCGTTGGGGCCAAGGCCGAGCAGCAGCGGCAATTGCTGTTGGCCGAAGGCCGAGATCGCCCAGCTTCTGTCGAGCAAATTCTTGGCCCAGAGGTCAAAGGTCCAAGCCCCATGGCTGACGCCGACCCGCCCATCGACCAAGGTATAGCCCGGCGAATGGAGGATATTGTCGATCTCGAAATCGACGCGGGACACATAGGCGACACTGAGCCGTACATTGACAGTCGCCGGGCCAGCCGCGCCCTGCCAGCCGATGCCGCCATTGACGGTCCAGTCGGGCGCGTTGGGGGTCCGCTGGCCGCTCATATCCAGAATGGCGGGTTCGCCCGGTTCCGGGGTCGGGTTGGGCGTGAAATAGGTGCCGGTGCGGCTATGGGTCCAGGCCAGCCCGCCATCCAGGTTGAAACCCGCGCCAAGCGCTGCCTGTGCGGACGCCTCGATACCGTGGACATCGACCTGCGGCACCGACAGCACGACCGAATTGCCCAGGAACACGGTGTTCTGGAAATTGTCATAGTCGGTGACGAACCCGGCCAGCGACAGGCGGACACGGCCATCGGCGCTTTCTCCCTTCACGCCCATCTCGATCGAGCGAGTGGTTTCGGCCGGAAATACTGCCTGCCACACATCGGTGGCGCCGGGCAGCGGATTGAACCCGCCTGCCTTGAAGCCGATCGCGCCGGTCACATAAGCGGTCAGATGATCCGTCGGGCGCCAGGCGATGGATAATTTGGGTTGCCATTTCTCGAACGTCCGGGCGCGCTGGGCGACGGTAGTGCCGCTGGCGGTCCCGACCGTATCTTCCTTGCGCTGGTCGCGGTCATAGCGCAGCGCCAGGGTCGCCTCGACCTGAGGCGTAATGTCATAGCTGGCCTGTCCGAAGATGCCGACCTGGCTGGATCGGGTTTCGGCGCGGAACGCTTCGCCGCCGAACAGCAGCGGGCCGAAATCATCGGTACGGTCGCGCTCCAGCCGCTGGTAGAACAGGCCGACATGCCAGCGCAGTGGCCCATCGCCGCGCGAGGTCAGTCGGGTTTCGCTGGTCCATGCCTTGATATCAACGGGTTGGGCGATGGGTTGAATACCATCTGGAAAGGCGGGTACGCCAAAGAAGGTCAGCGGCTTGTCGTTGCGGAAATCCAGTTCTTCAACGAAATCCTTGTGATAATCATCATAGCCACCAGTCCATGAGAAGAGTAGCGCGTCACCCGCTTCCTGCTCATAGCTGGCTTGCGCGCCCCACCATGTGCGTGATGCCCGGCCTTCAAAATCGCCGAACGGGTTGGTCAGGGCCGCGCCTGACAGTCGGCCGTTATAGAGACCGGTGACATTGCCCGACGAAATATAGGCCGCGCCGCCTTCCTCATTGGCCCAGCCCAGACGGAAGCGGAAGGTGGCGGTTTCGGTCAGAGCGACCGTCGCCTTCAGGCGCAGATTGCGGCTGATGCTGCCATCGACCTTCTTGTCGAGAAAGCTGTTGCGGATGAAGCCGTCGCTGTTGCGATAGGAACCGGCCAGGCGCAACTGCACCTGATCCGACACCGGGGCGTTGACCACGCCATCGGCGGTCCAGGTCAGGCCATTGCCGATACCAACTGCCGCCTCGCCGCCCCAGTCCGGGCCGGGATCATTGGTGGTCATGGCGACGGCACCGCCCGATGCGGAGCGGCCGAACAGCGCGCCCTGCGGCCCTTTCAAAATCTCGACCCGCGTCAGATCATAGGGGCGCAGCGTGAACAGTTCGGAATCGGCCAGCGCCAGCCCATCCACGATATAGGCAATCGATGGCGACTGGCTGCGGTTGGTGGATATGCCGCGCACGGAAATGAGGTTGGTGCCGGGGTCCTGATCGTTGATGATGAAAATGCCAGGCGTCGCGGCGATGAAATCGTCGATCGTGGTCAGGCGGCGCGCGGCGATGGCGTCGGGACCATAGACGGCTATGGTGTCCGGCACGCGGATTTCGGCTTCTTCGCGACCGCGCGCGGTGACTATGATGCTGTCATCGGCATGGGCGGACCCTGCGCCCAGCAACAGGGCAATCGAGATGGCAGGCGACGTAATGGCGTAAAAACGCATATCCCTATTCCTCCGCCGGTGTGAGCCGGATCAGGTTCGCGGGTTTGCCGACTGGACGCCCCCTGCGCCCGATCCGCCTCTCAGCCCTGACAGCGCCAGGACACCCCGTGGGTTGAAACTGAGCGTGCGCCTATGGCGTCGGCGCGCGCACGTCAAATGATCGCTGTGAGACAACGCATATTCCTGCCGAAACCGGGGCGATTTTCGGTCAGCTATGGCGCGCGGGGCGATGGATCAGCGGTCGATGGCGTGATGAAACCCTAAAGTCGCCAGTATTATGACTGTCTCGCAATTCCGGTCCCTGCCATGGTGATGGTTACCCCCTTCCTGTTGCTGGCTGCTGCAGCGGGTGACGCGATGCCGACGCGGCCCCATTCGCATATCCACGCTGGGGGCGAGATTGATAAGGCGCAGGGTCCGCTATTGTTGGATATCACCTATACTGGCGAGGTGATGGGCAATGTGGCGGGCGGGGTGAAGCGGCGCGCGCGCTATCTCGACAATCTGGATATCGTGGCCGAGGTGGATCTGGAGGCGCTGCTGGGCTGGCGCGGGGCAGAAGCGCATGTCTATGGCATCTACAATAATGGCGCGTCGATCTCCAACGCGGTGGGTGACGCCCATGCCGTCAGCAATATCGAAACGGGCACGCGGGCGTTCAAGCTTTATGAAGCGTGGATCGACCAGATGGTGGCGCCCGGCCTGTCGCTGCGTGCGGGCCTGTATGACCTTAATTCGGAATTTGATTCACTCGACGCGGCTGGCCTGTTCGTCGGCAGCGCCCATGGCATCGGCAGCGATATTGCCCTGACCGGCCGCAACGGCCCGTCGCTCTTTCCATCGACATCGCTGGCGGCGCGGGTCGAATGGCGGCCTGCCAAGGGCTGGGCGGTGCGCGCCGCCGTGCTGGACGGGGTGCCGGGCGACCCCGATCATCCCGCACGCACCGTGATCAAGCTCGGCCAAGGCGACGGCGCGCTGCTGATCGGCGAACTGGAAGCGCCGCTTGCAGGTGCGCGGCTCCTGCTGGGCCACTGGCGCTATACCGCCACTTTTGATGGATGGGATGGTGGCCGGGGGCGGGGCAATGGCGGGGTCTATCTGCGCGGCGAGATGCCGTTGATGACCGATGGCGACACGCAGATTGACGGCTTCTTTCGCCTTGGCACGTCGAACGGGCGCTTCAACATGTTCGACCGTTTCGCCAGCATGGGTGTGAAATGGACGGGCGCACTAGCCGGCCGGCCGGAAGATGAACTGGGTCTGGCGGTCATCACCGCGACGACATCGACCGAATATCGCCGGAACAGCGGTGCAGGCCGTTCCGAGTCCGTTGCCGAAGTCACCTATCGCACGCCGCTTTCCCCGTGGCTGACGGTCCAGCCCAATATGCAATATGTCCGCAACCCCGCCGCCGACCCGTCCATTCGCGACGCCTGGGTGGTCGGGCTGCGTTTTGCCATCGGCCTGCGCCTGATCGATTAGGGCTGAATGGCGATTGGGCCTGGATCAGGCGCGACGCGCGGCGGGCAGGGCCAGTGTGATGAGCAGGCAAAGCGCCATGGGCAGGATGGCGAAAAGGAAAAAATGGTTTGGCTCCGCACCATGACTGATCAGCCAGCCACCCGCCAGCGGGCCACCGATCGCGCCGATCCGGGCTACCGCGACGCCAAAGCCGATGGCGGTGGCCAGGCAATCGGGCGGAAAGACACCGGTGACGACCGCGACGATGCATAAATGCACGCCGACAATGCCACCGCCCGCGATGAGCAACAGCAGGTTCCAATGGAGCGGATCGGCAGGCAGGGTCGCCAGCAGGGCAAAGGCGGCGATGATCGTGGCGTAGGATGCAACCAGCGCCAGCACGGCATGGCCACGATCGAGCAGCCAGGCGAGCGCAAGGGCGACGACCAGCCCGCCCGACTGGATGATGGTGATCGAACGGGCCGCCTGATCCAGCGTGAAGCCCGCCTGCGGTAGCACCGTGGGTGTCCAACTGATGACAAGATAAAGGCCGAAGGCATTGAAACCATAGAGTAACGCAAAAATGATGGTGGGGAACCGCAACGGTTTGGTCAATATACGGGCCAGCGGGCGGGCAGGCTTGTCGCTGGTCGATGGTGTCATCTTCTGTTCGGTCGGAAAGAGCAGGAACAGCGCCACCGCCAGCAGCAATGTCGCGGCACCCGGTAGCAGGAACAGGGCGCGCCAGCCGCCCAGCGCGACCAGCGGCGGTGCGATCAGACCCGCTATGATAGCGCCAAAGGAGATGCCGAGCGACACGATCGTCAGCGTGCTGGCCCGTCGACCCGGCGGTGCCCAGATAGCGGCGAGCGCGGTTACATTGGGGAGACATGCCCCCAGCGCCAGTCCGGTCAGCAGGCGCCAGACGATGAAGCTGCCAATGCTTGTTCCGCTGGCGGTCGCCATGGTCAGCAAGCCGATACAGACGACAGAGACGATTATCGTCCGCCGGTGGCCGAAGCGGTCGCCCAGCGGTGCCAGCAGGACCGCGCCAACGCCCAGACCCAGCAGCACCGCCGACAGCGCAAAACCAAAGCGGGCGGCCGGTATGTCGAGCGCGACGGCAATATGGGGAAGCGCCAGCGGCAGCGCGGCGAGATCATAACCATCGACGAACAGGATGACGCCGCACAGGAACAGCGACAGGATCAGGCGGGGCGTAAAGGCTGGCGCAACGTCCGTATCCAAGGAATGGGTCATGGATCGGCGTTTCCTCTCACCTGGTCGGGTCTGCGCCCATATCATAACGAATGATATAATAGGTTTGGCCGGACCCGGACTGTCAAGTGTTAAAAAAGCCGATGGAACGGCTTGCGATAATAATAACGTTCGTTATAGTCATGCACTGGAAAGGCGTGCAGCGCCACCCAGGAAGAGGATAGACCATGGTTCCCGACAACATCCATATCGCCCATCCCGACAAGCTGTTCATCGGCGGCGCGTGGGTCGAATCGACGGGCAATGGCGTGATCGAGATCATATCGCCCAATAGCGAAGAGGTTATCGCCCGCGTCGTTGATGGCACGGAAGCGGATATGGACCGCGCCGTCGCCGCCGCGCGCAAGGCGTTTGACGACGGGCCGTGGTCCACCATGGCACCTGCGGAGCGTGGCGCGATTGTGCGGCGGATGGGGGAAGAACTGGGCAAGCGCGCGCCTGAACTGGCCGCCGCCTGGACCGCACAGGTCGGCGGCCTTGCCAGCTTCGCGCCGATCATGACCGGCGGCGCGACCATGACGATGATGGCGATCGCAGGTTATGCGGACAGCTTTCCTTTCGTCGAAAAGCGCCCGTCGAGCCAGGTCCATACCGCCATCGTGGCGCAGGAGCCTGCCGGGGTCGTCGCGGCGATCGCGCCCTGGAACGCGCCCTATGGCATCATGTCGGCCAAGGTCGCCTATGCCATGGTCGCAGGCTGCACCGTCATCATGAAACCATCGCCCGAAACCCCGCTGGAAGCCTATATCATGGCCGAAGCGGCAGAGGCCGCCGGCGTCCCTGCGGGCGTCGTCAATCTGGTCGCGGCCGGGCGCGATGCGTCGGACCATCTGGTTCGCAACCCCGGTATCGACAAGGTGACCTTCACCGGATCGACACTGGCGGGCAAGCGCATCGGCGAGGTGTGCGCCGGGCGGGTCGCGCGCTGCACGCTGGAACTGGGCGGCAAGTCCGCGGCGATCGTCCGCGACGATTTTCCGATCGAGGTGGCTGCCGCGATCCTGGGCAACACCATCACCATCATGAGCGGGCAGGTGTGCGCCATGCTGTCGCGCGCCATCGTGCCACGCCATCGCCATGACGAACTGGCCGACGCCATTGCCAAGGTGATGCAGGGCATCCGCATCGGCCATAGCGATGCACCCGATACCCAGCTTGGCCCGGTGGCGATGAAGCGCCAACTGGAACGGGTGGAGGAATATGTCGCGCTGGGTCGGGCAAGCGCCGATCTGGTCACCGGGGGCAATCGTCCGGCCCATATGAACAAAGGCTATTTCATCGAGCCGACCCTTTTTGCCAATGTCGATAACAAGAGCCGCATCGCGCAGGAGGAGATTTTCGGGCCGGTCCTGTGCCTGATCCCCGCCGATGATGAGGAAGATGCGATCCGCATCGCCAATGACAGCGCTTTCGGCCTCAACGGGTCGGTGCTGACCAATGATGCGGACGCGGCCTATCGCATCGGTCGCCGCATCCGTGCGGGCGGCTTCGGGCAGAATGGCATGAAGCTGGAATTCGGGCTGCCCTTCGGTGGCTTCAAACAGTCGGGCATTGGTCGCGAGGGCGGGGTGGAAGGGCTGTATCCCTATCTGGAGAGCAAGACCATCTTGCTCGACGCAACCCCGGCCGGCTTCTGACCATGATCGTGCTGGACGCACAGGGGCGTGGACAGGGCGCAGCCTTTACCGCCGCGCGGATCATCTATGGTGGCTGGTTCCTGTTTTCGGGGGTGGAATATTTCACCCCCTTCGACCTCCAGCCGCTGGGCAATACGCCGCTGGCGCAGGAATTCACCCTGGCGCTGATCCACAGCGGGCTGTTTGCCCTGATCAAGGTGATGGAGGTGGTGGTGGCGCTGCTGGTTCTGGCGAACCGGGCTGTGCTGCCCGCCGCGCTGGCCAGCGTCCCGCTGAACGTGGTGATCGGTTACTGGAATTTCGTGCTGGATCCGGGCCTGGTCGAATATATATTCGGCATCGTCACCCTCCTGCTCAACGCCATTCTCCTCTGGCCCTGGCGCAGGGAACTGATCGCACTGTTGCGCTGGTAGGTTGTGATATATCGGCCATATTGCCAGTGTCGTATGCCTGGGATACTTTTTCTCTCCATGGGATGACTCGTTGACGACCAGTAATAGTGTCGCGGCGGGCAGAGAGAGGGATGCCGGGCATGGCTCAAGATGGTTTCGATCATGCGGAGTGGGTCCGCTGAGCGCGGTCGAGCGTTTTTCGACCCGGCTGGTGCCGCCGCCGCGTCGCCAGCGTTTCTGGCGTGAGGTTGTCGCCGAAGCCTTCCCCGGCATGACCGCCCATGCGCCGGAGGGCATCAAGGCCGAGCTGGCGCGCTGGTCGCTGGGCGTGGTCGGGCTGGCGCGGGCGCGTAGCGAACGGGCGCAGGTCAGCCGGGTCGCCAATGAAGGGGAGGGGCGGCATCTGCTGCTCCACCTGCTCCATCGCGGGTCGATGACCATGCTGCATGGCGACCGCAGCAGCACTGCGCGGATCGGCGACATTGTGATCGCCGATGACCGCCACCCTTATGCCATCGACATTTCGCAATATAATGACTGCCTGATCCTGCAGGTGCCCGTTGCCATGATGGGCGACGATATTGCCGGACGTGACTGGCATGGCTGCCTGATGCCATCGACCAATCCCAATGTCCTGTTCCTGGCCCATGTGCTGCATGGCCTGTGGTCGCAGCGGGACCAGTTTGCCGATCTGGACGACGATGCCGGGGTCTTGCTGGCCGATGCGGCGCGGATGTTGTGCCGTCGCAGCACGCTTGATCGGCCCGCGATTCAGTTGCCGCGTTCCCCGGTGGATTATGCGCTGGAGCATCTGGGCAATCCCGACCTTGGCACCGCGTTGATCTGCCAGGCGCTCGACCTGTCGCCCCGCGCGGTGCAAAAGAGCTTCGTCCGTCATGTCGGCTTGACCCCCACCGCCTTCATCACCGCGCGGCGGCTGGAGCGGGCGGCGAGCTTGCTGGCGTGCGACGATGGGCGCACGATCACCGATGTCGCCTTCGAGGTCGGGTTCAACGATTCCGCTTTCTTCACCCGCTGCTTTCGGCGACGCTTTGGTGCTGCACCCAGCCAGTGGCGGAGCGGCACCGGGAGTTCGCTTGCGTCCTGATTGCCAGTTCGCCCTGATCCAAGACCTGATCCGTCCTCGCGCCTATCATCACCCCAAGTCGCCGACACAGGCGAGGCATTTACGGGAGGATGATAATGGGCAAGTCCATGATTGCGATGCTGATGGCGTCGAGCGCACTGGTCGCAGCACCAGCGCTGGCGCAGGATGCCGAACAGAGCGGCGGCATCGCCGAAATCGTCGTGACCGCGCAGAAGCGTGCGGAAAATGTGCAGGACGTGCCGATCGCGATTTCGGCCTTCACCTCTGAATCCTTGCAGGAACGCGCGGTCGGCAGCGTGGCGCAACTCTCCGCCATCGCGCCCAACGTCAATCTGGACGCTGGCACGCCCTTTTCCGGCTCCACTGCCGTGCTGTCCGCTTATATTCGCGGCATCGGGTCGGACGATTTCGCCTTCAACATCGATCCGGGCGTCGGCATCTATCTGGATGGCGTTTACCTTGCCCGCACGGTCGGCGCGAACCAGGATCTGCTGGACGTCGCGCGGGTCGAGATATTGAAGGGGCCGCAGGGGACGCTGTTCGGCCGCAACACGATCGGCGGCGCGATCTCCATCGTCACCGCCGATCCGGGCAAGGAATTTACCGCCAAGGGTGATGTGACACTGGGCAGCTACAAGCTGTTTCAGGCGCGCGGGTCGGTGACGGTGCCGATCACCGATGGCCTCAGTTCCGCCCTCACATTCGGCATCAAGTCGCGCGACGGGTTCTTGAAGCGCCTGCCATATCCCGACCAGCGCGCCAATAATGCGCCGCCTTTCTCCGCTTTTTCCGCCGCTGGCTATGACAGCGCCAACAAGGAAGGCGAAAATGACAATTGGAACCTGCGCGGCAAGCTGCGCTGGGATAATGGCGGCGCGGTGCGGGCCACCTTCTCCGGCGATTATAGCAAGGACAAGGGTACGTCGGCCAACAAGCTGATCGGCACGGCGGAGTTCGTCCCCGGCAATTTTGCAGGCACGACCAACCTGCCCGGCACGGCGTTTGATCCGACCGGCACCACCGGATTCCTGTTCGCGGGCCTCTATAATTTCTGCATCGGTAGCACGGGCGGGGAAATCGCGGCGCGCAATGCGCAGGCGCTGTGCGGCGTTTCCGGTACCCAGTTCAACCCGCAATTTCAGCTGGCCAGCGTCGCCAGCGCCAATGTCGACGGCAATCCGGCCAATGATCGCCTGCCGTGGGACGGTCGCTACCTGATCGCCAACAAGGACCGCAGCTATGCCAGCGGCAACAGCTATTCCAATCTGGAAAGCTGGGGCTTGAGCGGTATCGTCGATTTCGATCTGGCCGACAATGTCGCGCTGAAATCAATCACCGCCTATCGCGAGCTGCACTGGAACGCCGGGCTGGATGCGGACGGATCGCCGCTCAACTTCCTGCAACTCAGCTTCACCATGAACCAATGGCAGTTCAGCCAGGAATTCCAGCTGCTCGGCAATGCGTTTGATGAAAAGCTGCGCTATGTGCTGGGTGCCTATTATTTCAAGGAATCAGGCGACCTGCATGACTTCGTGACCTTTGGCGAAGGTCTGGTGCAGGTCGATGGGCCGAACGAACTGGCGACCAAGAATTACGCCTTCTTTGGCCAGATCGACTATCGGCCGATCGACCTGATCGGCATCACCATCGGCGGGCGCTACACCAATGAACGCAAGCGGTTTGAGGGCGGTCAGCAGGAACTGAACGGGTTCAACTACAAGCTGTTCGGTTGCGCCGACGCCAATGGCAATATCTTCCCCGGCGGTGCCTTCCCGCTGGCACCAGTGCCTTGCCAGGCGGCGCTGAGCTATCCTGACCCCACCAACCCGGTGCGGGTCTATACGCCGGGCGTCAATCGCAAGAAATTCAGCGACTTCTCGCCCAAGGTTGGCGTACAGATTCACCCGTCGGAAGATGTCATGCTCTATGGCAGCTGGTCGAAGGGTTATAAGACCGGCGGCTGGACCACGCGCCTCACCAACCCGCAGGGCAATGTCGCACCGGACTTTAACGAGGAAAAGGCGACGACCTGGGAAGCGGGCATCAAATCGACCCTGCTTGACCGCCATCTGCAACTCAACGCGGCGGTTTTCTCGACCAAATATCGCGACATTCAGCTCAATATCCAGGTCGGCACATCGCCCACCATCGCCAATGCGGGCGATGCGCGCATCCGGGGTTTCGAGCTGGAAATGGTGGCCGCCCCGGTCGATGGCCTGACCATCAATGGCGCGGTCGGCTATATCGACGCGCAATATACGTCGGTATCGCCGGGCGCTGCCGCCGTGGGCGGGGCCAATCCGTTCCAGGCGGGAACGCTGGTGGGCGAAGATTTGCCCAAGACCCCCAAATGGAAGGTCAATCTCAGCCCGCGTTATGAGGCGAAGCTGGGCAATGGCGGATCGGTGGTCATGCTCGCCGACTGGACCTACACCTCCAGCGCTTGGAACGACACGCAGCGCACATTGCTGCTCAAACGGGTGTCGACCGACATCGTCAACGCATCGATCAGCTATCGCGAACCAGACGGCCACTGGTCGTTGACGGCGGGCGGCACAAACCTGACCGACAAGCGCTTCCTGACGTCGGGCGGATCGAACATCGCGGCGGGTGCGATCTTTGGCACCTATAACCGGCCGCGCGAATGGTATGTCCGCTTCGGCTTCGACTTCTGATCATGGTCAGCATCGCGATCGAAGCGGCGGTGGTGGAGGGGGCGGGCAGCCCCTTCCGCTTCGAGACGCTGACGATGGATCCGCCCGGTCCCGACCAGATAAGGGTCCGGCTTCATGCCTGCGGCATCTGCCACACCGACATGGTGATGCGCGACGGTGCGCTGCCCATCCCCTTCCCGGTCATATTGGGCCATGAAGGGGCGGGCGTGGTCGATGCGGTGGGACCGGGCGTGGACAGCGTCGCGCCCGGCGATCATGTGCTGCTCAGCTTCCATAGTTGCGGTGCGTGCGGAGCCTGCCACGATCATCAACCCGGCTATTGCGTGGAATTTGTGCCGCGCAACTTTCTGGGACTGACGCAGGCGGGGCAGGGCGGCATCTGGCGCGGCGATCAGCGGATCGGCGGCAATATTTTCGGCCAGTCGGCCTTTGCCACCCATGCCTTTGCCCATAGCGACAATGTGGTGCGGATCGAGCGCGATCTGCCGCTCGATATCCTCGCGCCGCTGGGTTGCGGAGTTCAGACCGGCGCGGGCACGGTGCTGGAGACATTGAAGGTCATGCCTGGCCAGTCGATTGCGATATTGGGCGCAGGCGCGGTCGGCCTGTCGGCGCTGATGGCGGCGGTGATTGCGGGCGCGGGGCGGATCGTGGTGATTGACCGCCACGCCAGCCGCCTTGCCCTGGCGCGCGAACTGGGCGCGACCGAGGCGGGGGATGATCTGGCCACGCTCAATGGACTGTTCGACCATATCGTCGATACGACCGGCGTACCTGCGCTGCTGGGGCTGGCGGTCGATCGGCTGGCGCAGCGTGGCACATTGGCGCTGGTGGGCGCCTATCCGCCCGGCGACTTTAGCATCGACCCGTCGGCGATCATGAGCATGGGGCGGCGGATCGTCGGCGTGGTGGAAGGCGGCATCGCCCCGCAGAGCTTCATCCCGCGCCTGATCGGCTATTATCGCGAAGGTCGCCTGCCGCTGGAAAAGCTGATCCAGCGCTATGAATTTGCCGATCTGGAGGCTGCCTTCGCGGCGTCCGATAGCGGCGCGGTGGTCAAGCCGGTCGTCGTGATGCCGCAGAGTTAAGCGTCAACCGCGCGGGGCGAGGCCGCTGATCAAGATGTCGACCATCGAATCGGCGACCTGCTCTGCGCTCAGCGCGCCGTCCGGGTCATGCCAGCGCCCCGACCAGTTGATCGCCCCTGCCAAGGTAAAGGCGGTCATGCGCACGTCGAGTGGCGCGATAGACCCATCGGCGATGCCATCCTCAATCAGGGCGCGGACCGACAGGTCGATCGCCCGCTTGCGCGCACGGAACAGGGCGGCCCCTTCGGCGGAGAGAAATTCGTCACCGGTGCGCACGACGCAGCGGCCAAAATCGTCCATCATCACCTGCGCATAGCTGCGCAGGACGCTGCGCAACCGGGCCAGCCCGTCGCCCGGCTGTGCCCGTGCGGTATCGGCAGCCTCGCTCAACAGTTCCAGCCCGCGAGTGACGCATTCGATCAGCACCTGCTCCTTATTGCCCAGATAATGGTAGATGGTCGGCTTGCTGATCCCAAGGCTCGCGGCAACATCATCCAGCGAGGTGGCGTGGAAACCGCGCGCGTTGAACATCCGCACCGCGGCCCGCAGCACGGCTTCGCGCTTCTCCTCACGGTCACGTTCGCGTTCCTCGCGCGATCGGAAGGGGGATGGGGCGGCAGTTGGCTGGGGCAAGCGGATCTCCTTATCCGCTCCTCTTGACAAGAAACCCGCGAATAATCAATATACCCGTGAGTATAGAGGGGACGATTGGGTTTTATGCTGACCGAAATCCAGACGGCCATCCGCGATACAGTGCGCAGCTTTGCGCAGGACACGATCCGCCCGCACAGTGTTCGCTTTGAATCGGAAGGCGGCTATCCTCCTGCTTTGTTCGAGGAGATGGCAGGTCTCGGCCTGTGGGGCATGACCGCGCCGGAAAGCTTTGGCGGAGCGGAAACCGATGCGGTGTCCTACGCGCTGGCGCTCATTGAACTGGCGGCGGCCGACGGAGCACTCTCCACCATCGTGTCGATCCAGAACAGCATCCTCGTGTCCGGCCTGCTCAAGGATGGCAGCGAGACGCAGAAGGCGCGCTTCCTGCCCGACCTGATCGGCGGGCGAACGATCGGTGCCTTTGCCCTGACCGAAGCCGATGCCGGGTCTGATGCCTCCGCCGTGCGCACCCGCGCGATCAAGGTCGATGGCGGCTGGCGCATCACCGGTGCCAAGCAGTTCATCACATCAGGCAAGATTGCAGGCGTCGTCATGGTGGTCGCGGTGACGGACCCGGACGCAGGCAAGAAAGGCCTGTCGGTGTTCATCGTGCCGACGGATCGCCCTGGCTATGGCGTGGACAAGGTCGAACATAAATTGGGGCAGGGCGCGTCGGACACCTGCGCGCTGCGGTTCGACGATATGTTTGTCGAGGATGATCTGCTGATCGGACAGCCGGGGCAGGGCTATCGCATTGCGCTCGCCAATCTGGAGACGGGGCGGATCGGCATTGCCGCGCAATGTGTCGGCATGGCGCAGGCGGCGCTCGACATTGCGGTCGCCTATGCCAAGGATCGCAAGAGTTTTGGAAAAGCCATCATGGAGCATCAGGCCGTGGGCTTTCGCCTTGCCGACCTAGCCACCCGGCTGGAGGCGGCCCGGCAACTGGTGCTGAACGCCGCGCAGGTCAAGGATGCGGGTCTGCCCTGCCTGACCGAAGCGTCGATGGCCAAGCTGTTTGCGTCCGAAGCCGCCGAACAGATCGTATCGGGCGCGCTCCAGACGCTGGGTGGCTATGGCTATCTGGAAGAATATGGCGTCGCCAAAATCTATCGCGATGTCCGCGTATGCCAGATTTACGAAGGCACGTCGGACATTCAGCGCATGGTCATTGCGCGCAGTCTTTGAAAGGAATGTATATGCAGGACGATCCGGTAGTCATCGCCAGCTATGCCCGCACGCCGATGGGCGGGTTTCAGGGCGCATTGTCCGCGCTCAAGGCTACGGAGCTGGGCGCAGCGGCGGTGAAGGCGGCGGTCGAGCGCGCGGGCGTGTCCGTCGATGCGGTCGATCGCATCTATATGGGCTGCGTCCTGCCTGCGGGTCTGGGACAGGCGCCTGCGCGGCAGGCGGCACTCGGCGCTGGCCTTGGCCTCAACACCGAAGCGACCACCGTCAACAAGATGTGCGGATCGGGGATGCAGGCCGCCATCATGGCGCATGAGGCGCTCAGTTCTGGCGCGGTCGATGTCGTGATTGCGGGTGGGATGGAGAGCATGACCAATGCCCCCTACGCCCTGCCCAAGCATCGCGGCGGCGCGCGAATCGGCCATGACCGGATCATCGACACGATGATGATGGACGGGCTGGAAGACGCCTATGAACCCGGCAAGGCGATGGGCGTGTTTGCCGAGGAAGCGGTGCGTGATTACCAGTTCACCCGCGCCGATCAGGATGACTATGCCATCCGTTCGCTCGAACGCGCCAGTGCGGCGATCGGCAGCGGGGCCTTCGTCCGTGAAATCACGCCTGTGACGGTCAAGGGCCGGGGTGGCGATACGATCGTCGATACCGATGAACAGCCGGGCAAGGCACGGCCGGACAAGATCCCCGGCCTCAAGCCCGCCTTCGTCAAGGACGGCACGATCACCGCCGCCAATGCCTCTTCCATTTCCGATGGCGCGGCGGCGCTGGTGATGACCCGACAGAGCGTCGCGGACAAGCAGGGGATGAAGGTCGTCGCCCGCGTGGTCGCGACCGCCGGCCACGCCCATGAGCCGTCGAAATTCACCACAGCGCCGGTCCCGGCGATGCGCAAGCTGCTGGAAAAGGCAGGCTGGTCGGTCGAGGATGTCGATCTGTTCGAGGTCAACGAAGCCTTTGCCGTCGTCGCGATGATTGCGGCGAAGGAACTGGGCATCCCGGCGGAGAAGCTGAACGTCAATGGTGGCGCGACTGCGCTCGGTCATCCGATCGGCGCGTCCGGCGCGCGCATCGTCGCGACGCTGATTGGCGCTCTGGAAACGCGCGGGCTGAAGCGCGGCGTCGCCAGCCTGTGCATTGGCGGTGGTGAGGCGACGGCGATGGCGATCGAACTGATCTGATCGAACAGGGACAAATATTATGGATATCAACGGTTTATCCGCCATTGTTACAGGCGGTGCTTCGGGTCTGGGCAAGGCGACGGCAATGATGCTGGCGGCGCAGGGGGCGAAGGTCGCGATCTTCGATCTGAATGAGGAAGCGGGCAAGGCGGTCGCCTCCGAACTGGGCGGCATCTATGTCGGGGTCAATGTCGCCGACGATGCCAGCGTTGCAGCAGGACTCGACATGGTGGAAGCGGCGCATGGCGTTGCGCGCATCCTGGTCAATTGCGCCGGGGTTGCGCCTGCGATCAAGACGGTGGGCAAGGAAAATGTGCCCCATCCGCTCGACACTTTTGCCAAGACGGTGACCGTCAACCTGATCGGTACGTTCAACGTCATCTCCAAATTTTCCGCGCGGCTGGCAGCCGCCGAGGAAATTGACGGCGAACGCGGCGTCATCGTCAACACTGCATCGGTCGCAGCCTATGACGGGCAGATCGGTCAGGCGGCCTACAGCGCGTCCAAGGGTGGCGTTGTTGGCATGACCCTGCCGATTGCGCGCGATCTGGCGCAGCACAAGATCCGCGTCATGACGATCGCGCCGGGTATTTTCCTGACCCCCATGCTGGAAGCCTTTCCGCAAAATGTGAAGGACGCGCTGGGCGCTCAGGTGCCGCACCCCAGTCGCCTCGGCAAGCCAGCCGAATATGCACAACTGGTCGAATCGATCGTCCGCAATCCGATGCTGAATGGCGATGTCATCCGGCTGGACGGCGCAATCCGCATGGCGCCGCGCTGATGGACGGGATCGCCTTTGCGATCGAGGACGGAATCGGGCGGATCACGCTCGACCGGCCGGAAGCGGG
>NZ_CAVK010000040.1 GCF_000382885.1 Sphingobium indicum BiD32 | reverse complement strand
GGAACCCGCCGGATGGATACGCAGAACCTGGATCTTGAACATCAGGACCGGATCGAACGGTGGCCAGTCGCCCTTGCCGCGTGCGCTTCGACGCAGAGCCGCTGACAACGGGCCACAGAACACCTCGAAGTCCACAACCGTCGCCTGGCGCTCAAGCGCATCACCTGCCGCGCTCAGCGCCTCGTATTGGTCCGAAAGATCGAAACAACTCGGCTACGCTGCCATCATTGCCTCCGCTGTCGTGTAAAGACAGTGAATCAGTTCAAGCCGCTATGCGCCAGTGGTTTTTCGAGGTGTCCAAATGGCGCCGACATCTCGCGCAAAGTGGCCGCGACCGGTCATTTCAATGTAGCGTTCGCTCCCATGATGTTCCGACCATCGTTCGCGAAGGCCCCCAATTCAACTCCATCGCCGCTTCGGCGCAACACCAGATGCAATTCTTCCCCGCAAATTGCCGGGGAATTTCCACGGAAGGTAAAGCTATTCAGCGCGTTGTCGCCGAATTCGCGAGCGGCAAGATTCAGCAGGAGAGTGGCAGTGAGTGGACCATGCACGACTAGTCCGCGATATCCCTCCGCGTCTTTTGCATAAGGAAGATCATAATGAATTCGATGACTGTTGAATGTCAATGCCGAGAACCGGAACAGTAACGGTTCGGTGGGGACGACGAGGCGATGGGCGTGCCAAGCTGATATATTGAATTGCCCGTCCCCAAGGGGGGGCGGAATCACGGCCCCTCCAGGCGCGGATGCCTCCTTGTAGACGATCGACTGCGTTTCGCTCACCGCAAGGCCGCTGGCACCGTGAATTTCATGAGCAAGTTCGACGAAGACCAATGATCCCGAAGCTCCCTGCTTGGCCTTGATTGAGGAAACCTTCGCAATACGGCGAACAGCCTCTCCGACGAGCAGCGGCTTGTGAAATTCGACTGCGCTCGAGGCCCACATGCGGCGCGGCAAGGCTACCGGAGGCAGGAAGCTTTGCGGACTGTCGTTACGCTTGGCATGGCCATCAATGCCAAGGTCCGCCGTGGCTGAATCGGGAAGACACAAGCACCAGTGAAACGCTTGCGGCACTGCGCTATCGGCTGAGGCTACTCGATCAAGTGTAGCCAGCCAATGATTAACGTGGGCCTCGTCGACCCGATCGGCGCGATGCTCTTGGCGTCCGATCCATTCACTCCATTCGTTCATCAGTTGTGCCCCCCGATCAGCCCTCTGGCGATTACCTGTGCTTGAATCTCGGCTGCGCCCTCAAAGATGTTCAGAATACGGGCGTCGCACAGAACCCGGCTGATTTCGAATTCAGTGGCATAGCCGTTGCCTCCGTGGATCTGCAATGCCGCGTCTGCGGTTGCCCAGGCTGCCCGCGCAGCAAGCAACTTGGCCATTCCCGCCTCGATGTCGCAACGTTTGCCCAAGTCCTTCGCGCGAGCAGCCGAGTAAGTTAACTCGCGCGACAGAACCATGTCGACCAAGCCCATCGCCAGCTTATCGGCAACACGCGGAAAGTTGAGAATAGCTTTGCCGAACTGCATGCGATTGACTGCATAGTCGACCCCTAGTTCGAGCGCGCGACGCGTAACGCCGACGGCACGGGCGGCAGTTTGGATGCGCGCTCCCTCGAAAGTCCGCATCAACTGCTTGAAGCCCTGTCCCTCCTCGCCTCCAAGCAACGCATCTGAGGGCGCACGCATGCCATCGAATGCAAGCGCGTATTCGCGCATGCCCCGATAGCCAAGTACCTCAATTTCGCTGCCCGCCATCCCCTCTGCCGGAAAAGGGTCGGCCGCTGTGCCGCGCGGCTTGGGGACCAACAGCATCGACAATCCAGCATAGCCCTTCTCTTGGGGAAGAGTGCGGGCGAGCAAGGTCATGAGGTCCGACCGACTGGCATGCGTGATCCATGTCTTCGCGCCGTCGATGACCCAACTGCCATCTCCAGCGTGCCTCGCGCGGGTCTGAAGTGAGCCAAGATCCGAACCGACATCGGGTTCGGTGAACACTGCGGTCGGTAGCACTTGTCCACTCGCAATCTTCGGTAGCCAATGCTCCTTCTGGGCCTGGGTACCTCCCAGTACGATCAGTTCGCCAGCAATCTCGCTGCGCGTACCAAGAGATCCTGCGCCGATCCAACCGCGAGACAGCTCCTCGGTAATCAGGCACATGACCAGCTTGCCAAGCCCAAGCCCGCCAAATTCTTCCGGTATGCAGACTCCGAAGGTACCTAACTCCGCCATCCTGCTGACAATTTCGTCAGGGATAAGCTCGTTCGCCAGATGCCATCGGTGCGCTTGGGGGAGGATTTCCGCATCGGTGAACCGGCGATAATTGCTGCGAATCGCATCGAGCTCGGTGTCATGAAAGGTCTCTGATGGCCACTGTCCGTCAGCAAGCGATCTCGCCACATCGGCACGCAGATCGATTTGCTGAGCGGAAATGCAGTCGAGCGCGACCCCTCGCAGAGCCGTTGCGGCTTCGTGCAGGTCAAGGTCAAACGGACGGAATATCTCGTTCTGCGCCATCGGCAGTCCGCCAATCAGTTGCGAGACTGTCTCCGCGCATGCCAGGCGCACAACCTTCTCGTCTAGCGGATTGGCGCCGCCCGAACTTTCAAGCCAGTCGGCCACTGCCTCCAGTGCGGCGACCGACGTTGCTACCCATGCGAAACCATGCGCAGCGCGCTGTTCCCTATCAATAGGGTTTGACGCCAGGCGCTTCACCAAAGCATCCAACGCTGCGCTGCGATATGCCCGGGCGCCTTCGATCACACGAGCCAGATTATGCATAATGCGCTTCCTTCAGTGTCGTGGCCAGCCTGTGTTCGCCGCCGCTCCTGGTCATAGGCGCGTGGCACGTGCCGTGCCTATTTCACGCAATGGTTTGGCCAGATCACTTTCGCGATTGGCCTCAATCAACTGCAAGTCAGCAGGTTATCCGTTTCGCATGCACGGCAGCATGCTTGGCCGTGTCATTTGTCGGTTCCTACTATCCCGCCGTCGATCAGACGACTGATCGTGCCCGCATCCAAACGCAGTCGCTCAGCAAGCACTTGTTCGCTGTGCTGACCGTTGCGCGGCGCGGGCCGAGGGGAAGATCGCTCCACCTGCGGAATGGTAGCGAAAGACCCCGCCGCAGGGTACCGAAGTCCGCTGGGATTTGGCGCCTGTCCAAAGATTGGGTTGTCCGCCACCAGGGACGGGTCATTTACCGCTTCCTGCATCGTCCGGTAGGCGGAATGCACTATCCCGCCGTCGTCCAGCGCGGTGACAAGATCCTTATAAGTCCGGCTTGCGATCGCCGTACAAAACAGCGGCATCAATGCATCGCGGTGGACGAAGCGCAAACCGTTGTCAGTTGCGAAGCTTACCCCACGCTCGGCTTCCAATCGAGAGACTGAATCACCTAAATTCAGTGCCGAAACCAGATTGACCCATTGCCGTGGCGTGACCACGACAATCATTGTCCGAATCCCATCGGCGGTCACAAAGTCGCTGCCGAACAGTCCATAGACGACATTTCCAAGCCGCGGGCGGTCCGATTTCGTGTAATTCATTTCGGCCACGCCGCCGAGATTGGCGACCGTGCCAATTGCCACATCGGACAAGGGCACTCTCACTTCACAACCATCGCCCGTGGCATCACGGCGACGCAGCGCTGAAACCAGTGCGAATGCACTGTATGCACCAGTCAACAAGTCCCAAGCAGGCAAGACGTGATTGACCGGCTCTGGTCCGGCTCCTGTCATCATGGGATAACCGACAGCATTGTTGACTGTGTAATCAAGCGCGGGCGATCCATCGGGCCAACCCATGACGCGCACAGTGATGAGATTGGAACAGCCCGCCGCCAGTCGTTTGTGACTCAAAAAACCTTCGGCCGGGAAGTTCGTGATCAACTGACCTGTTGCACGCACAAGCGCTTCCAGCAACTCCCGGCCTTCCGGCCGGCCCAAGTTGAGAGCGACTGACTTCTTTGCGCGATTGAGGTTTTCCCAGTAAAGAGAATCGCCCGCCTCGGTAATAGGCCATCGATGAAAATCCGGCCCCCCTCCGATCTGATCGACACGGATGACTTCCGCACCCATCTGCGCGCAATAGAGACCTGCGGAAGGCGATGCGACGAAGGACGAAGCTTCTATTACGGATAAGCCATTCAACAGGTCGTACATTGTGACTTTGATCCTTTGTGGTCACTAGGCATCCGGCTGTCGCAGGGTATCGGGAGTTGAATGGCGACAGCCTGATGGCTCATTCAAAATGGCAAAAAGCCGTGTATGATCACCAATGAGGTTGGATCATACACGGCCAAAGCTCAGTGCATTCCGCTATCCGTTGCCGCCAATTGTCGGCCCATGGATGTGGGCATGCCTTGATGTCACGAAGTGGCATCGTAGATTACTGGGAAGTTGGGATGTTCGATCACGTCCCACGGCTTTAGGCCGAGGCCATTCGTGTAGAAGCTGTCGGCACCGGTATACCTCGTGTCGGCTGGCAAATACATGCCGATGAATGACCAGCGAGGACGGTTGGTGAGATTCGGCCCAGTTCCATGTATCATCAAATTAGTGTGCACCGTCGCATCGCCGGGCTGCAAGGCAATCGGGTCTGTCTTGGTGCAGGTCTTCGCTATGTGAGGCTCCCAGCTCTGGAGCGTTTCAGGATCAAGCAGGTTACCCAAGTTCCCCAGCTTATGCGATCCGGAGTAGAACTCCAGCGCCCCCATATCGGGCGTGACCTCGTCCAAGGCGATCCAAACATTCATGGTATTGCCCTCGAATGCCATGTGCTGAGTGGTATCCTGGTGGAAGTCGGTCCCCTTGCCGCGGTCAGTATCTCCCGGCAGCTTGCACGTCAGGTTGTTGAGGGTCATCCGAATCGAACTCTCGCGACCGAACAGACGCGCGGCATTGCGCCCGATTTGCTCAGACGACGCTAGTTTGCGAAAAGCTTCATCCATTTCGGAAATCGGCACAGCCGTTCGGAACCATCCTTGCGTCTTCACCTTGAGCATGGAATTCTCGGAAATCGGATCAAGGTTGGTGCGGCCATCTTCCCCGAACAGGCCCTTCGCCCTCCTCAGGAGTTCTGCCGCCGCAGATCTGTCGATAAGATTCGGCAACTTGACCCAACCATGCTCGAAAAATGACTCAACCTCTTCCTGCGTGACTGCCCGAACCTTGATGTCTTCGATTGCTTCTACCGTCATTGTTACACTCCTCGGTGAAATCCGCCTGCACCGGCAAAAGCCATCTTGGCGCTGCCCCTTATTGTCCACATGGGCAGTAAGGGGCTATTTGGCATAATGAGGTTTGTCAAGCTCGGATTCGGGAGCCATATGGTGCCAAACGGTTGCTGGTTGCTAGGACGGCTAATGCAAAAAAGAAGAAGGTTGCGCCCTGAACAATCGAAGGCATTGATCTTCGAGGCAGCGGAGCGACTCATCGCCAGTCAAGGCGCTGCATCATTGACCGTAAGAGGAATTGCAGCCGAGGCGGGCATGAACCCCTCCCTGGTGCGTTATTATTATGAAAGCACGGAAGACCTGCTGATCGCATTCTTCAGGCAGATGGCTGAAGAGCATTCTCGCAAGGTCGAGGAAGCATTATGCGCGCCGCACCCGCTGCGTGCACTGTGGAATCTCCATACCCGCGCCCCGAGCGGCCTTTTGACAATGGAAATCATGAGCTTGGGGCACCGCTATGAAAGCATCCGTGAAGAGTTGGTCAGGCATATGGATGCCGTCCGCAAGCATGTTTCCCGCGCACTTCAGGACAAGCTTTCCGGAGAGGCCTCCTGTTTCGGCACGAACTCCCCTTCCGGAGCAGCCTTTATTTTCCTCGCAACCGCTGCCGCCCTCATTGCCGACCGGGGAATCGGCATCCACTCAGGTAACGCCCAGGCAGAGGAGATTGTGGAATGCTGGTTGGACAAAGTGGAAAGCGCCATGTGATGCAGG
>NZ_CAVK010000041.1 GCF_000382885.1 Sphingobium indicum BiD32 | reverse complement strand
GGCCGTGGCCCGGCGGGCGAATGGCGCGTTCTGGCCGATCGGGTGCGGACCCCGGTGGGCGTGGGCTATGCGCTGGAAAACCGCCTCGCTTTGTCGCGCGCGACCGGCGATCTGCTGGGCGCGATGAACACGCGGCGGCTCGCGCCCTTTTTCGATGATCTGCGCCGGGGGCTGGCCGCCGATTGCGAACGATCCGACCCGCGCATCGGCCTGCTGACGCCGGGCCGCTTCAACCAGAGCTATGCCGAACAGGCGCATCTGGCCCGTTATCTGGGCCTGCTGATGGTCGAGGGTGAGGATCTGATCGTCACCGACGGGCAATTATTCGTCCGCACGATTCAGGGTTTGAAGCGCATCGACGGGCTGTGGCGCTGGATGGACAGCCGCTTTCTCGATCCGCTGGCGTTCGACGGCAAGTCGCGCATCGGCGTGCCCGACCTGTTCGACGCCTGCGCGCGCGGCGGGCTGATGCTGTCCAACTGGCCGGGCGCGGGCGTGATCGAATCGCGCGCCTTTGCCGCCTTCCTGCCGCAACTGAGCAAGGCGCTGCTGGGCGCGGACCTGATCCTGCCCAATATCGCCACATGGTGGTGCGGACAGGGTGGGGAGCGCGATTATGTTCGCGACCGGCTGGACCGGCTGGTGGTGGGGTCTGCGTTCGATCAGGATGTGGCGGGCCTGCCCGATGCGCGCTTCACCCCCGGATCGGCGCTGGACGCGCAGCAGCGCGCCACGCTGATCGAGGCGATGGCGCGGCGGCCGATGGATTATGTGGGCCAGGAAGTGGTGAAACTCTCCACCACCCCGGCGGTGGTCGACGGGCGCATCACCCCCCTGCCCTTCACCCTGCGCGTGTTCGTGGCCCGCGACGATCAGGGCCAGTGGCGGGTGATGCCCGGAGCCTTTGCGCGGCTGGCGGGGCATGGCGATATTCGCGCCGCACTGATGGGCAAGGGCGACATGTCCGCCGACATGTGCATCGTCGATAGCCAGCCGGTGCCGCCCGACACATTGCTGGGCGGCGGCGCACCCGCGATCCGGCGGATCGGCGGGATGCTGCCGGCCAAGGCGGCGGACAATCTCTATTGGCTGGGCCGCTATATTGAGCGGACGGAAATGACGTTGCGGCTGATCCGTGCGATCGTCGGCGGCTCGATCGAGGCTGACCTTGGCCCATCGGTCGCGTCGCCGACCATGAACCGGCTGGTCGGGCAGTTGGTGCTTTGGGGGGCGATCGCCCGCGACGGCGGTGGCCCGGTCGGCCCGCTCTGCGCCACCGCGCTGGGCGATGCGCGCCAGTCGGGCAGCGTCCGCGCGCTGATGGCCAGCGTCGGCAATATCGGCGAGGGACTGCGCGACCGGCTGGCGAGCGATTTCTGGCGGCTGGTCCGGCTGCCGCTCCCCACATTTGACGGCGCGGTGAACGAGACTTTGCTCGACGCCTCTTCCCGCATGATCGAGCGGATTTCGGCGCTGTCGGGGCTGGCGGCGGAAAATATGGGCCGGACCGAAGGCTGGCGCTTCCACGATATGGGGCGGCGGATGGAGCGGGCGATCAATGGTTGCCGCCTGCTGGGCCTGTTTGGCAGCGATGGCGCGAGCGCCGATGACCTGACCGTCCTGCTCGACCTTAACGACAGCCAGATCAGCTACCGCACCCGTTATCTGACCGGCCCGGCGCTGCCCCCGGTGCGCGATCTTGTCGCGCTGGAGCCGCATAATCCGCGCGCCATCGCCTATCAGGCGGCTCGGCTGGCCGACCATGTCGCGGCGCTGCCGACGCTGCGCGGCGACGGGATGCCGGAGGAGCCAAGGCGCCTGGCCGATGCGCTGGTCGCCCGGCTCAGCCCGCTGACCGGCGACATGCTGACCATGGGCGACATCAACGACGCCGAAAACCGCCTGCTGGCCCTGTCCGACGCGATCGGCCAGCGCTATTTCCTGCAAGTGCGCAAGGCGGAAAAGGCCGACGGAGCGGACCTTTTGTCATGATCTACCATGTCCGCCACCAGACGATATTGCGTTACGCCGTGCCGATGCGGCTGGCGCGTTTCAACCTGCGGCTGCGCCCCGCGCCCTGGCCGGGGCAATGGACGTCGGACTATGCGCTACAGGTCGATCCGGTCCCCTCCACCATCACATCGCGCCCCGGTGCCTGGCCGGTCCATGTCGCCCGGCTGGTGATCGAAAGCCCGATCCGCCAGCTGACGATCGAGAGCCGTTTCCGCGTGGGTGTACAGGACAGCGCCCCGCCCGAACCCCAGCCCGATGATCCGACGATCGGCACGGTGGCAAAGGCAGCGCTGGTGGATCGCGACATGAGCGCATCCGCCCCTGCCCTCTATCTCTATGCCTCCGCCCGTGCGCCGTTGCTGGCGGAAGTTCGTGACTGGGTCGGCGACAGGTTGGACCCGGACCGGCCAGTGGTCGCCGCCGCGCTGGCGCTGGCGCTGCGTATCCGGGCGGAATTCGCCTATGATCCGGGGGCAACCGACGCCAGCACGCCGGTCGCCGACGCCTTTGCCGCGCGGCATGGCGTGTGCCAGGATTTCGCCCATGTCATGGTGGTCGCGCTGCGGCTGGCGGGCCTGCCCGCTGCCTATGTCAGCGGCTATCTGCGCACCGATCCGCCGCCCGGCCGCCCCCGGCTGATCGGCGCGGATGCGATGCACGCCTGGGTCATGCTGTGGTGCGGGCCGACGCGCGGCTGGATCGGTTTCGATCCCACCAACGGCTGCATCACCGGCAACGGCCATCTGTTCGTCGCCATGGGTCGCGACTATGCCGATGTCGCGCCGATGGACGGGCTGTTCGTGGGCGGCGCGGGCCAGAGCATCCAGGCGATGGTGGATGTCGTGCCGGAGGAAGAGATGGCGTGACGACCAGAGTTCCCCACTACACCCGTTCGCCCTGAGCTTGTCGAAGGGGCGTTCTTCTTGAGAAGAAGGACAAGGCTTCGACAGGCTCAGCCCGAACGGAGTGGGAAGGATCAGCCAATCTTCTCGAACATCAGCCACATCCCCTTGCGCGGGCGCACGGTCAGGCGGCTGATCGGTTCGGGCTTGTAGCCGGGTCGCACCGACAGGCGATAGTGGCGCAGTATGTCGGCGATCACGGTCATCACCTCCTGCTGGGCAAAGCCTGCGCCCACGCACACGCGCGGGCCACGGCTGAAGGGCAGCCAGGCCTGCTTGATCATGTCGGCATTGGCCGGATCGTCGAAGCGGTCGGGATCGAAACTGTGCGGGCAGGCCCAATTATCCTTGTTGCGTTGGGTCAGCCAGGGCGCAACCACGAGCATCGCGCCAGGCACCAGATCCTTGTCGCGCATCCGCATCGGGCAGGGCACTTCGCGCGGGAAGAAGGCGAGCGGGGGGTAGAGGCGCAGCGTTTCCTTGAACACGTTGCGCACCACGCCCATGTCCTTGAGCATCGCCGGGGTCAGTTGCGCGTCGCCTGCCACCGCCATGACTTCGGCCCGCGCGCGCTCCTGAATATGGGCGCATTCCGACAGGAGGTAGAGCGCCCAGGTCATCGTGCTGGCGGAGGTTTCATGCCCCGCCAGGAAGATGGTGGCGACCTGATCCATCACCGCTTTGAGGGTGAAATATTCGCCGGTCTTGGGGCTTCTGGCCGCGATGATCGACTGGAGAATGTCCTTATGGTCGCCCGGTTCGCCCGCATGGAAGGCCTTGTACCGTTCCTCCACGATCGGGGCGAACACGCCGCGAATGGCCTCTGCCGGCTTTCGGGCGCGCCGGTCGAACCAGCCGGTCGGAAAGCCGTAAAGGCCCAGCATGGATGAGGAATGGGAATAGCGCTGGAACCGCCCGAACGCCTGATGGATGATGAAGGAACGATCCGTGTCGAGCGTCTGTGAAAAGAGCGTGCGAAAGATGATGTCGGCGGCCACATGGGTCATCATCGCGTCGATATTGATCGGCTTGCTGCGGTCCATCCCGTCGATCCGCGCCAGAAAGGCCGCGACCGCCTCCACCATCAACGGCATCGTCTTGTTCATCGCGGTATGGGCGAAGGCGGGGTTGATCATCGCCCGCTGATTTTCCCAATCCGCGCCATTGGCGGAAAAGACGCCGTCCCCGATCAGCGGCCATAACCCCTTGACCAGTTCATGATGTTTGGGAAATTCTGTTCCGCCTTTGAGGATACGGTCCACCAATGGCAGTTCGTTGGCGATATACATGAGCTGCCCGCGCCCGCGCACCTCGCCCATCTTCATCGTATAGCTTTTGTCGAACAGCACATGAATCCAGCTGTGCCAGCCGATGAAGAAGCGGCGCAGCATCGTGCGCTTGTTACGCGTGGGCTGCGGGAAGGGCGGGGTGAACAGCGGGGTGTCAGACGGTTGGGTCATGGGATCGTCCTGAACGCGGCGATCGCGTCATCGAGGGTGCGGCGGCCCGCGGTCAGGCTCAGAAAATCGACCGGGGACAGGCGATCGCCCACCCGCAAATAGTCGAAATGCGCCTCATATTTGTTCGACCAGCCGCCATGATAATTTTCTGGATCGTAGAAGAGGTGAAAGCGCGGCGAGAGCATGTCGACCCGCGCGGCATAACTCTCACTTTCCAGCAGCAGCGGATTGACGTTGAAATAGGCCGCGCCGTCCGGCGGGAAGCTTAAGTCCACATAGCGGAAATGCTTGTCGGCCAGCGCCCGCAAATCGGCATGATACCAGCGCGCATCGGTACGCAGCGCCACCACCGGCACCACCTGTCCCATGCCCACCATCGCAAAATGATCCGGCAGCCGCGTGCCGCGCAGGTCGAACAGGCGGCGCATCACCGACATGCCCAGGATCGTCCCCGCACTATGGGTCAGGAACAGGACTTCGTCCCACGGTTCATCCAGTTCATCGGCGATCCGCCGGGCGAACGCATCGAGCCGCGCGTCCAGCGCCTCCCCCGGTCCCCCGGCGGCCAGCGTGTGGTGATAATAGGTGAAGCGCAGCAGCCATGGCACCACCAGCTTGTTCAGCCATTTGCCCGACGCCACCGCGCTGATCACAATCCCCGCCAGCGCCGCCGCCCAGAAGGGCAGCACGGTCCACAGCAGCAGGGCGGGGAGCAGCGCGAACAGCAGCGGGATCATCACCGCCAGAAAGGGCGGGTAGCAGATGGTCAGCACCGGGCCGGGGCGCAGCTTCTTCATCCGCTTGAACTGCATGAAGCGGCCATGGCCGACATAGGTGGCGATCGATCGCCAGGCGAGTTTCAGCGGATTGCGAATCCACACCTTGCCGACCAGATCCTCCCAGCGGAGAAATTCATAGTCCGTCTCGACCCCGGCCTGCGCATTGTCCACGCTCCACAGCGTGGACACGACCGACCCCGCAGGCCCGGCGCGGCGACCGCTCACGATGACATCCTCCCCGCTCAACCGGTCATAGCGACCGGCCTGATCCCGATAGAGCTGGTGGTAAAAACGCACGCCGCGCGGGTCAAAACCGCCGAGATAAAAGACTTTACGCTTGAATTTTTGCACTGCCCCGGCCCTAATCGGGTCATGAACACGCCCGAACGCGACTACTGCTATTTCATAGACCACCGTAAATACAACCGAAACATCGGCTGTAGGAAGCATGACAATGCCTATGGCATCAACGGCGGCGGCAGCGAGCGGGACCGGTGGCGCGCGGACATGGCTTTCTATCGCCATATGAAAAGCCATGGCGATCCGATGGCGTTGCCATCGCTGATCGCCTGCCTCACCTTTGGCTGGTTCTGCTGGAACTATCATCCGGGCAAGGGGCTGTGGCACGGCCAGCTCTTGCGGCGCTTTGCCAAAGCGCCCAAGTGACCGGCATGACCACGCCCCATCATGTGCCCGTTGGCCCGATCATCATCGGCAACGACCTGCCCTTCGTCCTGATCTCCGGCCCCTGCCAGATCGAAAGCCGCGACCATGCGCTGTTCATGGCGGACGCGCTGGCGCAGATCGCGCGGCAGGCCGGCGTGCCGTTCATCTTCAAATCCTCCTTCGACAAGGCTAACCGGACATCGGTGTCGGGCCAGCGCGGCGTCGGCATCGACGCGGGGCTGGCGATCCTGGCCGAAGTGAAGGCGACATTGGGCTGCCCGGTGCTGACCGACGTGCATGATGCGGGTCAGGTCGAGGTCGCGGCCCAGGCAGTCGATATTCTCCAGATCCCGGCATTCCTGTGCCGCCAGACCGACCTGCTGCTCGCCGCCGGGCGCACCGGCGCGGTGATCAACGTCAAGAAGGGGCAGTTCATGGCCCCGTGGGACATGGCGGCCGTGGCGCAAAAGGTCGCCTCGACCGGCAATGAGCGCATCCTGCTGACCGAACGTGGCGCGAGTTTTGGCTATAACACGCTGGTCAGCGACATGCGCGCGCTGCCGGTAATGGCGCAAACCGGCTATCCGGTGATATTCGACGCAACCCATTCGGTCCAGCAGCCCGGCGGCCTGGGTTCAGCGTCGGGCGGCCAGCGCGAATATGCCCCCCTGCTCGCCCGCAGCGCGGTGGCGGCGGGCGTCGCGGCAATCTTCGCCGAAGCGCATCAGGACCCGGACAATGCGCCGTCCGATGGGCCGGTGATGCTCCCGCTCGACTGGGTCGCGCCGATGCTGGCGAAGCTGAAGGCGATTGATGCGGTGGTGAAGGGGTAAAAAGGGCGGGTTCCCCCCTTCGCGGGAACATGAATTGCTTACGGCCGAACCTGCCCCGTCCCCCGCACGATCCATTTATAGGTCGTCAGCCCCTCCAGCGCCACCGGCCCGCGCGCGTGGAGTCGCCCGGTCGAGATGCCGATTTCCGCGCCCAGCCCAAATTCGCCGCCATCGGCGAACTGGGTGGAGGCGTTCCACATCACGATCGCGCTATCGACGGCATTGAGGAACCGCTCGGCGGTCGCCGCATCCTCGGTAATGATTGCGTCGGTATGGTGGCTGGCATGGGCGGCGATATGGTCGATCGCGCCTTCCACGCCATCGACCAGCCGGATCGACACGATCGCTTCGAGATATTCGGTATCCCAGTCCTGCTCGCTCGCCGCTATGACCCGCGCGTCCATCGCCTGCACCGCATGGTCACCGCGCACTTCGCATCTGGCGGCGAGCAGCGCCTTCACCAGCGCGGGCGCATCGCCAAAGGCGCGGTCGATCAGCACCGTTTCGGTCGCGCCGCATACGCCCGTCCGGCGCATCTTGGCATTGACCACCAGTTGCCGTGCCATCGCCGGATCGGCTGCGCCATCGACATAGCTGTGGTTGATACCGTCCAGATGCGCCAGTACCGGCACCCGCGCTTCATCCTGCACCCGCGCGACCAGGCTCTTGCCCCCGCGCGGCACGATCAGGTCGATAAATTCGGTGGCGCGCAGCAATGCGCCCACGACCGCGCGGTCGGTGGTGGGGATCAGCTGGACGACATCGGCGGGCAGGCCAGCAGCCTCGATCCCCTCGACCATCGCGCTCAGGATCGCGCGGTTGCTTTCCTTCGCCTCGCTGCCGCCGCGCAGGATGACGGCATTGCCCGCGCGCAGGCAGAGCGCCGCAGCATCAGCGGTCACATTGGGGCGGCTTTCATAGATGATGCCGATCACGCCCAGCGGCACACGCACCCGGCTGAGTGCCAGCCCGTTGGGGCGGACGCTCTGGTCGATGACGCTGCCCAGCGGATTGGGGAGGCTGGCGACCTGCTCCACCCCGTCGGCGGTGGCGGCGACGCGGCCCGCGTCCAGCTTCAGCCGGTCGAGCATCGCGGGCGACAGGCCATTGGCGGCGGCATTGTCCATGTCGCGGGCATTGGCAGCGATGATCGCCGGTGCCTGATCCCGCAGCGCCTGCGCCGCGCGACGCAGCGCATCGGCCTTTTGCGCGTCACTCGCCTGCGCGATCGTCAGCGCGGCGCGACGGGCGCGCGCGCCCATCATCGCGATCAGCATTTCAGGGGTCTGGGTCAGGTCGTTCATCATGGGTCTCGCCAATATGTTGGCGGCGACCTAGCATGAAAGCGGGATGAAGCGAAGGCGGGACGTGGCGGGCCAAAACGTCTGTCTCGAAATGCGCGAAAACGCATTTCGGTTGCCGCACCGGGCCTAAACCTGGCGAACCAAGGGCCGATGGCCAGATCATGGGTCGCAAATGATCCAGCCATCGGCAGGCAGTCAGACCGCCTTCTTATGGTATCTATTCAGCCCATCGGACGCGCGCATACCCCGTAGGGGTTATATGCGCGAATATGCTTAACTGATGATCTTGCAGCCTTTATTCGCCGCCATCCCGCGCAGATAGCCGCGCCGGGCGATCCCCGCCGTGACCGCTGCCTGCAAACGCCGTTCCTGCGGCGCGGCACCGCTGATTTCCCGCACCAGTCCCCGGAACGGGATCAGCGAATTGACGATCGTCTTGCCGACCGCCTCGGCAATTTTGCCGGTGCGATTCTCGTTCGCCTTGGCGCCGACGGTGAAATCCTCACCCAGTACTGCGTTGAGTTCGCCCAGAGAGCCTTTCAGCCCCTTGCAGGTCCGCGACGCCGGGGTCGCATAAGGATTTTCCACCGCTTTGAGCAGCACAGGCGGAATCTCGTCCTTGTCCAGGCCGATGTCGCGCACCGGCTGGGTCGCGATATTGCCCGCTTTCTTGAGGGTTTCGTCCTTTGGCTTTTCCGCTTCCTGCGCCAGCGCCGAGGTTGAAAAGAATATCAGCGCCGCGATTGCGTATAATTTCATGTTTCTGTCTCCCGCGTCCCAAACCAGCGGCACGATCCATCGGTTCCCTTGCGAAACGGCCGCATGTCGGGACAAGACAGGCTGCTGCGCCAACGCTAAGGCCAATGCATGTTAAAGGAGACAGCAGGACGTGACAGACGCACCGGTCAGCATCGCTTCGGACCAGTTGAGCGCCACGATAAATCCCCACGGCGCGGAACTGTGGGCGCTGCGTGATGCACAGGGCCGCGACCTGATGACCGACGCCGATCCGCGCTGGTGGACCGGTCATGCGCCCTTGCTCTTCCCCTTTGTCGGGCGATCGCGCGGCGACGTCTATCGGCTCGACGGGCGCGACTATCCGATGCCCCAGCACGGCTTTGCCAGGCATAGCGCGTTTGCTGCGGTCGAACGCAGCGGGAGCGCCGCAACCTTCCGGCTGGAGGCGGATGCGGCGAGCCTGGCCGTCTATCCTTTCGCCTTCCGGCTCGACATGGGCTTTGCGATCGAAGGGGCGAGCCTGCGCATGACCGCGACGGTGAGCAACCGGGGGGACGCGGTCATGCCCTTTTCCTTCGGCTATCACCCCGCCTTCGCCTGGCCGCTGCCCTATGGCGGCGGACATGAGGATCACCGCATCATCTTTGAAAAAGCCGAACCCGCACCGATCCGCAGGGCGGGCGAGGAACCGGGCCTGATCGCGCGCGAAACGGCGGCCTCACCGGTTGATGGCGACACGATCGTCCCCCGCCACGCCATGTTCGCGGGCGACGCGCTGATCTGGGACGATCTGAACAGCCGGTCACTCCTCTGGGGCGTGCCGGGCCAGCCGCGCCTGGAAATCGACTTTCCCGACACGCCATGGCTCGGCCTCTGGCAAAAGCCGGGCGCCCATTATCTGTGCGTCGAACCCTGGGCGGGGATGGCCGATCTGGTCGGCTTTGACGGCGACGTGTGGGAGAAACAGGGCATCATCGCCCTGCCACCGGGCGAGAGCCGCGCCTTCCGCATGGACGTCAGCCTTGTGGACGTGTAACGGGCGGCCTTCAAAGAATTCCGTTCGGGCTGAGCCTGTCGAAGCCCTGTCCTTTCTTCGCGAAGAAAAGTGCGGCCCTTCGACAAGCTCAGGGCGAACGGTTGTTTTCAAGAGCCGCAAGACATGACCATCCCATCCCGCCGCACCTTCGCGATCATTTCCCACCCTGACGCGGGCAAGACCACGCTCACCGAAAAGCTGCTGCTCGAAGGCGGCGCGATCCATCTCGCCGGTGAGGTCAAGGCGCGCGGGGCGAACCGGCGCGCGCGGTCGGATTGGATGAAGATCGAGCAGCAGCGCGGCATTTCCGTCACCTCGTCGGTCATGACGTTCGAGCGGACGCGCGATGGCGAAACGATCACCTTCAACCTGCTCGACACGCCGGGGCATGAGGATTTTTCCGAGGATACCTATCGCACCCTGACCGCCGTCGACTCCGCCGTGATGGTGATCGACGCGGCCAAGGGCATCGAGCCGCAGACCCGCAAATTGTTCGAGGTGTGCCGCCTGCGCAACCTGCCCATTATCACCTTCGTCAACAAGGTCGATCGCGAAGGCCGGGAAACGTTCGGGCTGCTCGACGAGGTGGCGGACCAGCTCCAGCTCGACGTCTGCCCGATGAGCTGGCCGGTGGGCATGGGCGGCGAGTTTGAGGGCATATATGACTTCGCCACCAACCGCCTGATGCAGCCGACAGGGCCGAGCAAGGAATTTGACGGCACAAGGCACCAGTTTACCGGGCTGGATGACCCGAAACTGGCCGATTTCCTGTCGCCCGATGGCCTGACCAAGCTGCGAGAAGAAGCCGAGCTGTCGCAGGGCGGCTATGCCGAATTCGATCTTGAACGTTATCGCCATGGCGACCTGACGCCTGTTTATTTCGGCTCCGCGCTCAAATTATTTGGCGTCACCGAGCTGATCGACGCGCTTGGCCAGCACGCCCCGCCGCCCCGCGCGCAACCGGCCGAACCCGCCGCCGTCGAGCCGGACGGCAGCGAAGTCACAGGCTTCATCTTCAAGGTGCAGGCCAATATGGACCCGATGCACCGCGACCGCATCGCCTTCATGCGGCTGGTGTCGGGCAAGTTCAAACGCGGCATGAAACTGACGCCGTCAGGCTCCGGCAAGCCGCTCGCGGTCCATTCGCCCATCCTGTTCTTCGCGCAGGACCGCGAACTGGCGGACGAGGCCTATCCCGGCGACATTATCGGCATCCCCAACCATGGCGCGCTGCGCGTGGGCGACACGCTCAGTGAAAAGCCCGGCCTGCGCTTCACCGGCCTGCCCAATTTCGCGCCGGAAATCTTGCGCCGGGTGCAATTGAAAGACCCGACCAAGACCAAGCAGTTGCGCAAGGCGCTGGACGACCTGTCCGAAGAGGGCGTGATCCAGGTGTTCTACCCGGAAATCGGCAGCAACTGGATCGTCGGCGTCGTGGGCCAGCTCCAGCTCGAAGTGCTGATTTCCCGGCTGGACGCGGAATATAAGGTCGCGGCCGGGCTGGAGCCTTCGCCCTTCGACACCGCCCGCTGGATCAGCGGCGACGAGGCAGCGCTCAAGGATTTCATCGGCTTCAACGCCGCCAACATGGCCCGTGACCGCGACGGCGCGCTGGTATTCATGGCCCGCAGCGCGTGGGACATCGGCTATCAGCAGGAACGCCACCCCAAGGTCAAATTCAGCGCGACCAAGGAACGGTAATCCCCGTTGTTCCCGCGCAGGCGGGAATGCGGGGTGGCTATGCGCTGACCCAATCCTGCCTCAGTGCCCTACCCGCCAGCGCCATGAACAACCCCGCCAACAAGTAAAAGCCGAGCGCCGCGACGATCGCGTAACGCAACGCCTCCACTCCATAAGTCGGTGTCAAAGCGTCGGACAAAGCCCCCACGCTCCATGATCCGAGGCCCAGCCCGACCAGATTGTTGATCAGCAGGAAGCTTGCCGCCGCGCTGGCGCGCATATGGGCGGGGACGAGATGCTGCACGGCGGTCAGCACCGGGCCGAGCCAGACATAGACCAAGGCCTGCGGAATCAGGAATAAGGCGAAGGCAAAATTCACGCTGTCCGACAGCACGCCGACCACGAACAACGGCATCCCCACCACATAGCTGATCGCAGGCACCCAGGCATAATAGGCCTTGTCCCGGCCACCCATCGCGTCGCCCAGCCAGCCACCCAGCAGCACGCCCGCCACCCCGCCGATCAGCAGCAGCGCGCCCAGAAACTGCCCCGCGCCCATCAGGTCCAGCCCGAAGCTGCGCATCAGCAGGCTGGGCAGCCAGAAGGCGACGCCATAGCCGCACATCGAACTGCACGCCGCGCCCAGCGCCAGGAACCAGAAGCCGCGCTTGGCCGCCAATATGCCGAACACCGCGCTGACCGGCACGGCGTCACTCGCCAGCAGCGGACGCGCAGGTTCGCGCACCACCAGCCGGAACAGCGGTGCGATCAGCAACCCGGCCAGTCCCACCGCGATGAAGGCGGTGCGCCATTCGACCGCCTGCGCAATATAGCCGCCCAGCAGCACGCCACCCGCCGACCCCAGCGGGATGCCGAGCGAATAGATGGACAGCGCTCGCGCCCGCTGGTTCGCGGGGAAATAATCGGAAATCACGGCATAGGATGGCGCGACGCCCCCCGCCTCCCCCACGCCCACGCCCACGCGAAAGGCGAACATCTGCCAGAAACTGCCCGCCATCCCGCACAGGGCGGTAAAGCCGCTCCAGACAGCGAGACTGACGGTGATCACCCATGTCCGGCTGGTCCGGTCGGCCAGCAGCGCCAGCGGAATCGCGAGCGTGGAATAGAGCAGCGCAAAGGCAATCCCGCCCAGCGCCCCCAACTGCCCGTCGCTCAACCCCAGCTCCGCCTTGATCGGGCCAGCGAGGATGCCCAATATCTGCCGGTCGAGGAAGTTGAACGTATAGACCAGCAGCAGCATCGCCAGCACGACGCCACGATAGGCGGGGGAAACGGGGGATGGGGTTCGGTCAGTCATGGTCTGTTCCTAATGGCCAAGCCCGTCAAACTCATCCGTTCGTCCTGAGTAGCCATTGAGCTTGTCGAAATGGCGTATCGAAGGACCGCGTTTGGACGCAACCCTTCGATACGGGACTTCGACTTCGCTCAGCCCCTACTCAGGGCGAACGGCTCTTTTAAACTGCGAATGTGCGCCTCAGAACTTCACCGTCCCCGTCACAAACACCTGCCGCGGATTGCCGTAGAATGCCGTCAGCGTACCTTCGCGCCCCAGCGATGGCGTGGGGAAACCCGCCGCATTATTGATGATCGCGCCGGTCGTCGCATTGGCCGCGACGAACGTATAGCCCGACGTCTTATATTCCTTGTCGAGCAAATTCTTGCCATGCAGGCCAAGCGTCCAGCGATCATCGGGCGCAGTATAGACGATGCTGGCGTCCCACAGGGCAAAGCCCTTCTGGTCGATATAGGGGTTGGGGACTTCAAACTGGTAGGTCTTGCTGCGCCACGACAGGGTGCTGCCAGCGTAAAGGCTGCCCGCGCCCATCGGCGTGGTATAGCCCAGCGTGCCGCTGGCGGTCCATTTGGGGGTATTCTGCACTTCGCGGAAGGCGGCCACATCGGTGGGAACCCCGCCGATATTGGTGATATATTCGCGATATTCCGCGTCGATATAGCCCACCGCCGTGGCCAGGCTCAACCGGTCGCCACCGGTCAGGAAATCCTGCGCCAGCCGGGCGTTGCTCTCAAATTCCAGCCCTTTGAACCGCGCCTTGCCCGCATTGGACACGACGCCGCAGAAGGAGGGGATGCCGCCGACCGAACAGGCGACCGAACCCGGAATCTGCACATCGGTATAATCGGCATAGAAGCCCGCAACCGCGACATAGAGAGCGCCGTTCATGAAGTTGCCCTTATAACCCACTTCATAGCTTTCGACGCTTTCGGGCCGGAAGCTCAGGAAGGACGCGATCTCGCTATCCTGCCGGATGCCGTCACTGTTCAGGTCCGGCGCATTGACGCCCACGCCGCGCGGGTCGAAACCGCCGCCCTTGAAGCCCTGCGCATAGCTGGCGTAGATATTATGATCGGGCGTCGGTTTGTAGCTGACGGATACGCGCGGGGTGAATTTCTTATATTCGCGCTGCCCGTTGAAATTGGTGCTGGGCGCGCCGAACGCCACGCCCGCGCCGCCGAACACAGGCGATCCGCCACCCAGATAATTTTGCCGCAATATGTCGGCCCGGCGCTTGTCCCACGTATAGCGACCGCCCGCTGAAATGCTCAGCTGATCCGAAATGTCGAAGGTGAAGTCGCCAAACACCGCATAGGTTTCAGTATCGACATCCGCCTGGGTAAAGGCGGTCAGGCCCGCCAGCGTCGTGAACAACCGCACGTCGAACGCGGTGTCGGCCTTGGCATCCAGATAGTAGAAGCCAAGCAACCCATGCAGCGGGCCGCTGTCATAGAGAAGCTGGAATTCCTGGCTCAACTGCTCGTTAAAGTAGAAGGCGGGAACATCGACATCGACCGCAGGCAGCGCGTCGAAATCGATCGGCGATGCGCTGTCATCCTTGCGCCATGCGCTGATCGACCGCAGCGTCACCGCGTCGGACAGTTCCGCCGTGATGTTCATCGAAAGCCCGTAGGACTTCACATATTGTTTGGGGTCGACAAGGCCGCCGCGCGTGTCGAACACGTCACCCAGCACCGGCGCGCCTGACAATTGGCCGGGCATCAGGCGATGACCGCCGCGCGCGCTGCTATTATCCTTGGTATAGTCGCCAGTGATCCGCATCAGTACCGGCTGGCCATAACCGCCCATCTCGAACGTGCCACGCGCGGCCCAGACATCCTTGTTATAATTTTCCTGCCCGGTGGTCAGATTGTCGCCAAAACCGCCGCGCGACAGGCGCGCGAGCGCACCACCGACCCGGATCATGTCGCCGATGGGGGCCGAGACGCTGATGATGCCATCGGCCTGGTCATAGGTGCCATAGCTGCCCTTGATCTTGAGCGCGAAATCCTGCGGCAGCATCTTGGTCACATATTTGACCGCGCCGCCGATCGTGTTGCGGCCATAGAGCGTCCCCTGTGGTCCGCGCAGCACCTCGATCCGCTCGACATCGTAAATGTCCAGAATCGCGCCCTGCGGCCGGTTGAGATAGACATCGTCCAGATAGATGCCCACGCCCTGTTCAAAGCCGGACACCGGGTCCTGCTGGCCCACGCCCCGGATGAAGGCGGTGAGCGTCGAATTGGTGCCGCGCGATGCTTCCAGCGTGGTGTTGGGGGTGAGGTTAGCGAGATCGGTAATGTCGATCGCACCCTGCGATTCCAGCCTGTCGCCCGAAAAGGCGCTGACCGCGATCGGCACGCTCACCAATGTTTCCTCGCGGCGGCGGGCGGTGACGATGATCGCGCCCTCGCTATCGTCGGCGGCCCCCTGCGGCGCGTCCTGAGGCGCGTTCTGGGCGATGGCGGGCAGGGCCAGCGCGCCGGTCCAGGCGGCGGAGGCAAGGGCTAGAGCGCGGATGCTGTGATAGGCCTTCATGAGCGGTTCCTCTCCTGAATGATGCGCCCGGTTGGCGGGTCGCCATGTGTCTTGCCCGATTCGATAATGAAAGTTGAACCAGCTTTCAACTTGAAATATGGAGCGGGCTATCGACGCGGCCAGATTGCGCTAAAAAGAACACAGCGACGGGGGGAGAGACTATGACCGATCAGGGGCTTGGCAAGGACGACAAGACACCCCGCACGGCGCGCGGCGAACGCACCCGCCGCGCCTTGCTGGCGGCGGCGGCGCAGGAATTTGGCGAAAAGGGATTTCACGAAGGGTCGATCAGCGGCATCACCCGCCGCGCGGGCTGTGCGCTGGGCAGTTTCTACACCTATTTCGATACCAAGGACGATATTTTCCGCGCGCTGGTGGCCGACATGTCGGGCCAGGTGCGCGACTATGTGTCACCACGGATCGCAGAGGCACGCGACGGCATCGACGCCGAACGCATTGGCCTATTGAGCTTTCTGGAGTTCGCCCGGTCGCACAAGGAATTGTACCGCATCATCGACGAATCGGAATTTGTCGATGCCGCCGCCTATCGCGCCCATTATGAAAATACCGCCGCGCGCGTTGCCACGCGCCTTGCCAAGGCCGCCGAGCGCGGTGAGGTACGCCCCGATGTGGAGGAGGTCCATGCCTGGGCGATCATGGGCATGAACGTGTTTCTGGGGCTGCGCTACGGCATCTGGGACGACAGCCGCCCGGCGGACGAGATTGCCGCGATCGCCAATGCGCTGATCGAAAAGGGAATAGGGACGCGCCCGGACTAACGGACGTTCAGCCCCAGCTCGCCCAGCAACTGCCCGGCCTGGCTGCGCGAAATGGTCGCGCCGCGGAACAGCCCGGCATCGACCAGCCGCAGCCCGCCCAGATCAGCGGATCGCAAATCCGCGCCGTCAAAGCGCGATCCGGCCATATTGGCGTCGCGCAGACTGCAATCCTCGAAAACCGTGTGGCGAAAATCGCATTTGCGCAAATCGGCCTGCGAAAAATCAACCTTCGTCATCACCTGCTTGCGAAACGAGAAACCCGGCAGTTTCGCGTTGATCAGCAGCGTTTCGACAAAGGACAGGTCCATGCCCCTGGCATCGGTGAAATCCGCCCCCGTCAACTTGGTGTTGCTGAACGTCGCCGACGTCAGCACCGCCCGCCGGAAGCTGCTATTGTTGAAATCGCTGGCGGTGACCTGCGCCTCGCTCAGGTCCGCGCCGGTAAAATTGGCGAAGGGCGCGCGGCATGATGTCCAGACAGTCCGGTCCAGCTTTGCGCCCGTCAAGTCCGCCTTGCGCAGCGTGCATCGCTCAAACGTCCATCCCGACAGGGTCAGGCCGGACAGGTCCGCTTCCTCCAACTGACAGTCGACCAGTTGGTGCGGCCCGCCCTGCAATGCTTCGACATCGTCCCGTGACAGCGCCCGCCCTGTAATCGCCGCTTCGGAAAACAGATCATCCATCACCCGGCCGCCCATCTATTTCCGCAGCAAGAACACGGCATGTTCGGCAAACAGATTGGCGTTGGCGTGGGTGGTTTCCTTGTCGCCCTTCAGGAACCATTGGCCGTCGATCGTCCAGCCCCGTTCCTTCACCAGCGCGCGGAAATCGTCCACCGTCACATGATGGATGTTGAGCGTGTCATACCATGTGTCGGGCAGCAGCCGCGTCACCGGCATCCGCCCGCCCCACAACAGCGAAATCCGCCCGCGCCAATGGGCGAAATTGGGGAAGGACACGAACGCCTGTCGCCCGATCCGCAGCAATTCCTCCACCACCAGATCGGGCCGCCGCGTCGTCTGGAGCGTCTGGCTGAGGATAGCATAATCGAAACTGGCATCGGGATAATAGCGCAGGTCCGTGTCCGCATCGCCCTGCACCACCGACAGACCGCGCCCGACAGCGTCCGCGACGTTCGACCCGTCAATCTCCAGCCCGCGCGCATCGACCCCGGCATTGTCGCGCAGCGCCGCCATCAGCGCGCCGTCGCCACAGCCCACATCCAGCACCCGCGCGCCCTGCCGCACGGTGCGCGCGATCAGCGCCAGATCGGGCCGCAGCAACTCGCTCACGCCCGGCCGCCTTTCAGGAAGCCATCAACCACCCGGTTGAGTTCGGGACATTCCAGCAGGAAGGCGTCATGGCCGAACGGGCTGGACAGTTCGACGAAACTCGCCTGCGCGCCCCCGGCGTTCAATGCATGGACGATGATCCGCGATTCCGCCGTCGGATAGAGCCAGTCGGTATCGAAACTGACGAGGCAGAAGCGCGCCTTGCTGGCCGTAAAGGCCTTCGCCAGCGATCCGCCATGATCCTCGGCAATGTCATAATAGTCCATGGCACGGGTGATGTAGAGATAGGAGTTGGCGTCGAACCGCTCGACAAAGCTCAACCCCTGATGGCGCAAATAGCTTTCCACCTGAAAATCGGCGTCGAACCCGAATGTCTTGGCGTCGCGCCCCTGAAGGCGGCGCCCGAATTTCTCGGTCAGCCCCGCTTCGGACAGGTAAGTGATATGCGCCGCCATCCGCGCCACAGCCAAGCCCGCGCTCGGCACCTGCCCGTCGGCATAATAATCCCCCCCGCGCCAGTGCGGATCGGCCATGATCGCCTGCCGACCGACCTCATGAAAGGCGATATTCTGCGCACTGTGCCGCGCGGTGGACGCGATGACGATGCAGCTTTCCACCCGCTGCGGAAACAGCGTCGGCCAGGTCAGCGCCTGCATGCCCCCCATCGACCCGCCGATCACCGCCGCCAGCCGGGCCACCCCCAGATGGTCGAGCAGCATCGCCTGCGCCCGCACCATGTCGGCGATGGTCAGCACCGGAAAGCGCATCGCAAAGGGCGCGCCGGTGGTCGCGTCCAGACTGGCGGGACCGCTCGATCCCATGCAGCTGCCGATGACATTGGCGCACACAATGAAATGGCGCGCCGGATCGACCGGCTTGCCTTCACCCACCAGCCGCCACCACCAGCCGGGCTTCCCCGTCACCGGATGGTCCGACGCGACATATTGGTCGCCGGTCAGCGCATGGCAGATCAGGATCGCGTTGGACCGGTCCGCGTTCAGCGTCCCATAGGTTTCATAGGCGATATCGACCGGCCCCAGCGCCGCGCCGCTGTCCAGCGGCAATGGCCCGGCAAGCCGAACCTGTCGGCGCAGGCCGAAACGGCTGTCATCTGTCATAGAGAGGCTGGCCATGGTCGCGCCGGGCTAGGACCACGGTGGAGCGCTGTCAATCTGGACGGGCGCTTTGCCTTTGGCGCGGAAGCCGCTAAAGCGCGTCGCCATGACAGAGACACTTGCAAAACCCGCTCCCAAGGACTGGATTTTCGGCATTTCGCCCTATGTGCCGGGCAAGTCCGCAACCGATGATGGCCGTCCGCTGATCAAGCTGTCGGCCAATGAAAACCCGCTCGGTACAGGCGCGGCCGCCCGCGCCGCGCTGGTCGCGGCCACCGCCGACCTTGCCACCTATCCCGATCCGGGCGCGACCAAGCTGCGTGAGGCGATCGGCGCGGTGCATGGGCTGGACCCGGCGCGGATCATCTATGGCACCGGTTCGGACGAACTGCTGCACATCGCCGCCAGCGCCTATGCCGGGCCGGGCGATGAAGTCCTCTATGTCCGCTATGGCTTTGCGGTTTACGACATCGCCGCCCGCCGCGTCGGCGCGACCCCGGTGATCGCGCCGGACAAGGATTATGCGACCGACGTGGACGCGCTGCTGGCGGCGGTGACCGAGAAAACGAAGGTCGTGTTCCTCGCCAACCCCAACAATCCGACCGGCACGATGACCAGTCGGGAAGAGATTGCCCGTTTGCACGCGGGCCTGCGTCCCGACATATTGTTCGTGCTGGACCAGGCCTATGCCGAATATCTGGACGCAGACGAGGATGATGGCGGCCTGGAACTGGCGCGGACCGCTTCCAATGTGTTCGTGACCCGGACATTCTCCAAAATCTACGGGCTGGCCGCCGAGCGGATCGGCTGGGGCTATGCCAGCGCGGAGGTGATCGACATCCTCCACCGCATCCGCGCGCCGTTCAACGTGACGACCGCCGGGCAGGCCGCCGCCATCGCCGCGATCAACGACAGCGCATGGGTCGAATCGAGCCGCACCCATAATGCGCGCTGGCGCGAATGGCTGGCGGGCGAAATCGCCGCCCTGTCCAACCACGGTCTGCGCGTGGTGCCCAGCAAGACCAATTTCCTGCTGATCCTGTTCGACGGCAAGCTGACCGCCGAAGCCGCGATGAAGGGATTGTGGGAAGAAGGCTATGCCACCCGCTGGCTGCCCGGACAGGGTCTGCCCAACGGCCTGCGCATCACCATCGGCACCAAGGCGCAGACCCGCGCGGTGGCGAACAAGCTGCGCGCCATGGCCGAAGCGGCCTGACGCGATGCTGCCCTTCGCCCGCGTCACCATCATCGGCCTTGGCCTGATCGGCTCCTCGCTCGCCCGCGCCATTCGGGCGGAGATGCCCACGGTGCGGGTCACCGGCCATGATGCCGATCCGGCAGTGCGGGAAACCGCGCGGCGGATCGACCTGTGCGACGACATCACCGACACGGCGGGGGCTTCGGTCACCGACGCCGATCTGGTGGTGCTGTGCGTGCCGGTGCGGGCGATGGGCGCGGCGGCGGCGGAACTGGCCGATGATCTGCCCGCCGACGCGATCGTCAGTGACGTGGGTTCGTGCAAGGCGGACGTGCTGGCGCAACTGGTCGCCGCCTTGCCGGGACGGACGATCATCCCCGCGCATCCGGTGGCAGGCACCGAAAATAGCGGGCCGGAAGCGGGCTTTGCCACCCTGTTCAAGGGCCGCTGGTGCATCGTGACCCCCCCCGCCGATGCCGATCCCACAGCGGTCGAGCGCGTGGCGGAGCTATGGCGACGGGTCGGCGCGGATGTGGAGACGATGGACCCGGCGCATCACGATCTGGTGCTGGCAGTGACCAGCCATCTGCCGCATCTGATCGCCTACACCATCGTCGGCACCGCCAGCGACCTGGAAAATGTCACCCAGTCCGAAGTCATCAAATATTCGGCCGGTGGCTTTCGCGATTTCACCCGCATCGCCGCGTCCGACCCGACCATGTGGCGCGACGTGTTCCTGGCCAACAAGGACGCGGTGCTGGAAATGCTCCAGCGCTTTTCGGAGGATCTGTCAGCGCTTCAGCGGGCGATCCGCTGGAATGACGGCGACGCGCTGTTCAACCTGTTCACCCACACCCGCGCCATCCGCCGCTCGATCATCGAACAGGGTCAGGACGACGCCAAGCCCGACTTTGGCCGGGCGCATTAAGCTTTTGGGTTCAGCGCGTTGATCGCGGCATGGACCCGCACTTCGGCCTCTCGCCGGTCCAGCCCGGCAGGCACGATCTCGCCCACCTTATAGGTGATGACGCCCGCTTTTTTAAGGAAACTGCCTTTGGGTGAAACCAGCCCGCTGTTGAGCGCAATCGGTACCACCGGCAGCCCCAGCAGCGCATAGAGGCCGGCAAAACCAGACCGCAACGGGGGCGCTTCGCCATGCGGAACACGGGTGCCTTCGGGGAATATACACACCGCCCGCCCCGCCTCATTGGCTTCCCTGGCACGGGTCCGCAACGTCCGCATCGCGCTCGCCCCGGCACTGCGCTCGATCGGGATCAGGCCATAGCGTTCGGCAATGGTCCCCCACAGCGGAATATCGAACAGCTCCCGCTTGGCGGCGATGACCGGACGGTCGAACACGCACAGCATGTCGATCGTCTCGAACATCGATTCATGCTTGACGATATAGAGATAGGGACCAAGCGGCAGGTCGCCTTCTATCACCACCTTCTGCCCCAGCAGCCAGCGGGCGCAATAATGGTGGAACCAGCCCCACACCGTCGCCACCCGTTGCACCGTGGGCGGCGAAAAGCTGCTGGATATCAAAGCGGCCAGTACCAGCAGCAGGCTGCCGGGATAAAAGACAAGCGAAAAGACGATGGAACGCAGCAAGGTGATCATGGGAGCGCTATGCCATCAAATGCCAAGAAGTGCAGCGGCCCGGCGCAGCAGATATTTATTATATTCCCGCGCCAGCATCGTCAGGCTGGGGCGACTGGGCACGGCGTCATAGACGATCGCGACCCGGCCGGGCAGCGCCTGCCGCAATTCCAGCGCGGCGCGGCGCATATGCCAGTCGGTGGTGATCAACCGCACCGTCTTGTAATCGCGCCGTTCCAGCCAGCGCGCAGTTTCGATGGCGTTGGACCGTGTGTCGATCGCTTCGCGGCCCAATGTAATGCAGCAGGCGAACAAGGCTTCGGGCGTCTGATATTGCGCCGCCAGTTCGACCGGACGGACCGACCGGTCGACGCCGGAAATCAGCATTCGCTTGGCCGCGCCGCCCTGCAACAGGGCGATGCCCCGGTCGATCCGCCCCGCACCGCCGGTCAGCACGACGATCGCATCGGTCTGGCGTCCGTCAAGCGGCTGGGGCAGGAAAATCGCGAACCACACAAAGCCCAGCATCCAGCCGAGCAGCGCGACGGCCAGCAGTCGGACGATCACAACGCCCGCCCCAGCGCCCGCAACACCGACCAGCGTGCCGCCAGCGTCGCCAGCATAACCCCCGCTACCGGCAGCAGTGCCAGCACCGCCCAACCGATCGGGGGTAGCCTCACAGCGCCGAGCAGTTCGGATCCGGTCGCCGACAGGCGCAGGCCGATCAGCAGGATCACGAAAGCGGCGAAGGCGAAACCGAGCGCACTGCCGAGCATGGCGTCGAGGCCAATACGACGCTGAAACAGGCGGGCGATCTGGACATCGGTGGAACCCATCAGGTGCAGCACCTCTATCGTGCCGCGATGGCTGTCATGCGCGCCGCGCGCCGCCAGCACCACGACCGCCCCGGTCGCCAGCGTCATCAGCAGCACGACCCCGGCGGCCAGCCAGCCCAGCGCGGACAGCAATCCGGCAAGGGGCAGCAGAAAGGCAGCATGGGGCTCGATCCGCAAGGCAGGGGACAGTCCGCCCAGCAGGCGGCGCAACTGCGCGACCTTTGCGTCGGCATCGCCCGGCGTCAGCGTAACGTCGATCAGCGCGGGCAGTGGCAGGTCGCCGCTTGTCGCTTCCTCCCCCAGCCAAGGGCGAATCTGGTCGGCGAGCAGCGCGGGATCGACCGCAGCGGCGGCGCGCACCCCGTCTGCGCCGCGCAACGCCGTCAGCGCCCGCGCGGCCAGCTGGTCGCGCTGTTTCGGGTTGGCCTCCACCACCTGTACGCTCGCCCGTCCGGCGAGATCCGCGCTCATCGACCGGACAGCCGCGCCAAGGCCTAGCCCGGCGGCGGCGGCCAGCACGGTCAGGAACATCATGATCGCAATGATCCACAGCATCGGCCCCGCCACCCGCCCGCCGGGCAACAGGCGATGGCGCGCGGCGGCGGCGGCGCGGCGATCGGTGCGCGACACCATCACTCCGTGCCCTGCTGGCGCGGCGGATAGCGCAGCGATCCGGTCGGGTCGGCCAGCCGCCCCTTGTCCAGCCGCATCATCTGCGCGCCCGATACCTGGGCTATCAGCGGCAAATCATGAGTGGCGACGACGATGGTGGTGCCGAGGCGATTGAGCGCCTCGAACAGGGTCATCAGGCGGCGGGCCATGTCCGCATCGACGTTGCCGGTCGGTTCGTCCGCCACCAATATTTCGGGCCGCCCGATCACCGCGCGGGCAATGGCGACGCGCTGCTGCTCCCCGCCCGACAGGGTGGCGGGTCGCGCCTGCCCCCGATCGCCCAGCCCGACCCAGCCCAGCATTTCGGTGACAGGCGCGTCGATCTCGCCCTCTTCCATGCCCGCCACCCGCAGCGGCAGGGCGATATTGTCATAGGCGGACAAATGCGGGACCAGGCGAAAATCCTGAAACACCACGCCAATGCGGCGGCGAAAGCCGGGCAGGCGTTTGCGCGGCAGGGTCACGACATCTTCGCCAAACAGGCGGATGACACCGCGGCTGGGGCGCTGGGCCAGATACAGCAATTTAAGCAGCGACGTCTTGCCCGCGCCCGACGCGCCGGTCAGAAAATAAAAGCCGCCGCCCGCCAGCGTAAAACTGACGTCGGACAGCGTTTCGCTATCCAGACCATAGCGCAGGCCGACATTCTCGAACTGGACGATGGCCGACATGTCTTGAAATATGGCGCTCGCGCGCTCCCTGTTCCCCGGAACGACAGCCATGGCACAGCGGACAGGCAGCCGTAAAGCCTGCCCGCATCTTACCGCGAGTCGCGACGGAATGACGTCAGCGCAAGTTGACCGCTTGCGCGCGAGTCCCTGCCATGCCTATGAAGCAACATGATCCTGGTGTGCCCCAATTGCGCGACGCGCTATGTCGTACCGGACAGCGCCGTCGGTCCAGCCGGCCGCCAGGTCCGCTGTGCAGCCTGCAAGCATAGCTGGTTCCAGCAACCAGCCGCCCTGCCGCTGCGCGAGAGTGCGCCGGTCGAGGCTCCAGTTGTTGCGCCACCAGTCGAACCGGTTGCCGCGCCAGTGACCGTGCCGGAAATGTCGGCGCCCGAAACTGCGCCTGTCGTGGTTGAAGCGCCTGCCCCGGTTGCGCCGCCGATCGCCGCCCCTGCGGACAATCGGATCGACGACATTTACGCCGGTGCCCCGGTCGAGCCGGTGCAGGACAGCCAGTTCGCGCCCGCCCCGCCGTTCAAGCCGCGCCGCAATCCGGTCAAGCTATGGACCTATGCCGCCATCGCCTTTGCCGCGCTGGTCGCGGCGGCTGGCGGAGCATTCTACTATTTCGGACCACCCGGATGGGCGGTCAGCCTGGGGCTGGTCGCCGAAGAGGGCGATCCTGACCTGCTCTTCTATTTGTCCAAGCCTGCCGAGCGGCGCAAGCTGCCGACGGGCGAGGAATATTTCGCCTTTGGCGCGCGGATCGTCAACAGCGGAACTCAGGCGCTGCCGGTGCCGCCGGTGCTGGTGCAGTTGCGCGACCGGCAGAACCGGCTGGTGTTCAGCTGGACGACCAAGGCGGACAAGAACCGCCTGAAACCGGGCGAGGAAGCCTCGATCAACGAGAGCCGGATCGACATTCCCAAAAATGCCGAAAATCTGTCACTGACCTTCGTTCAGTAGGGCGAGGGCGCGTCCAGCCGCCCGCCCCCTCCACTATCGGCTGCGCCGGCGGTCCCCCTCCCCGGAACGGGGAGGTTAAGGGTAGCTGACCGTCTTGGGCCGTCCTTGCGGGATCGGGATATACTCCTGATCGTCGCCGGGGATCAGCGGGAAACGGAGCGCCTCCCAATCCTCGCGCGCCTGCATCAGGCGGTCCTGCCGGGACGAGACGAAGTTCCACCAGACATGGCGCGGCGTCCTGAACGCTTCGCCGCCGCACAGCACGACGCGGCCACCATCCACGCTCATCAGCGTCGCGCTGATGCCGGGGCGCAGGACGTAGAGCGTCTGGGGGGCCAGCATCATGCCGTCGAGCGCCGCATCGCCGCCCGATACGTAAATCGCGCGTTCGTCCGCCGACGGGTCGATCGGCACACGGCCGCCGGGCGACAGCTGGATATCGGCATAGATGGTGTCGGCATAGGTGGTGACGGGCGAGGCTGCGCCCCAGAGCGACCCCATGATCACGCGGGCGCGGACGCCATGCGCCTCGATCACCGGCAGGCCGCCTTCACCGACATGCTCGAACGCCGGGTCCATTTCCTCCAGTGCGTCGGGCAACGCCAGCCAGGTCTGGATGGCCGAGAGTTTGGACAGCTTGGCCCGCTCCTCATCGGGGGAGCGTTCGCTATGAACGATGCCCTTGCCCGCCGTCATCAGATTGACCGCGCCCGCCTCGACAATCTGCTCCGTCCCCAGCGAATCGCGGTGGAAGAAGGCACCTTCATACATATAGGTGACGGTGGCGAGGTTGATGTGCGGGTGGGGGCGGACGTCAATGCCCTGCCCCGCACCGATCTTTGCCGGGCCAGCCTGATCGAAGAAGATGAACGGGCCGACCATCGTGCGCCCTTTGGCGGGCAGCGACCGGTGGACCTTGAAATCGCCCAGATCATGGGTGGTGGGCGTGATCGTCTGGATGATGAGGTCGTCCATGGTCATCAGGCTTCTCCGGGCGCGCGCGCCTTGATGGCCAGCGCATGGACCTTGTCGCGCAGCAGGTCCGCAAGGGCGGCGTTGACCATGCGCTGGCGGGCTACGCGGCTCTGGCCGGTGAAGTGATCCGACACGATGTCCACGGTGAAATGGCTTTCGCCAGAGCCGTCATGCCCGGCATGGCCGCGATGCTTTTCGCTGTCGTCGGTCACGGCCAGCTGCTGGGGGGTGAGGGCATTTTGCAGCCGCGTTTCGATTTCGGTGGCCACTGGGCCTTTCAGAATCTGGGTCATGCCGCCTATATAGACGCTTTGCCGCGACTTGCATCAGGACAGTTTTGTCGACCGACCCTTTCTCGACCCGTCGTTTCAACCGCTTCCATGGCCGGGTGGAAGGCGACCGCCCCTGCTGGGTCAGCGGCTGCCCCGAAGCGGGCGAGTTCCGCGCGCCGCCGCTGGAGGGCAGCGCCCGCCCCGGTGATGAGGGGCCGCGCTGGCGCTGGCTGTGCCTGGACCATGTGCGCGAATTCAACCAGGGCTATAATTTCTTCACCGGCATGTCGCCGGAGGAAATCGCCGCCGCCCAGCGCCCCTTTGCCGGGTGGGAGCGGGAGACGCGCGCTTTCTCCTCCAACGCGCACAGCCCGCCGCCCAAATGGTCGGACTTTTCCGATCCGCTCGACGCCATTGGCGCGAAGTTCAAGGAACGTGTCGCCAAGGCGCGCGCCGATGCGCAGATGCGGCAGGATGGGAAATTTCTGTCAGCCGACGATCGCAAGGCGATGCGCGTCATGGAGCTGGAGATCGACGCCGACCGCAAGGCGTTGCGCACCCGCTACACCCAGTTGCTGCGTCGCTATCACCCCGACCATAACGGCGGCGACCGCAGCCATGAAAGCGCGTTGCAGGCGGTGATCGAGGCCTATGGACATTTGAAGAAGGCAGCGATTTTCGCCTGACTATAGCAGGAACCAGCCGATCAGTGCGCCGATCTGGACGACCGCGATGACCATGAGATGGGTCGAGAACGGTTCCTTCCGGGTTTTGTGGCGGAACAGATGGCGGGCCAGAAACGCGCCCGGCGTGCCGCCAATGAAGGCCAGCGTGAGCAAATCCGATTCCCGCACCCGTCGTTCGCCGGCAATGGCGCTGGCCTTATCCTGATAAAATACCAGCATGGTCAAAGCGTTGATCGCCATCAGGAACAACGCGACAGTCGTGGTCATGATCATCGGTACGACTTATCCCGGAATTTCTAAAAAAGCCTTTCCTCAATATCCATCACCGCCATTGCCGACGGCGGAAGTTCGCAAACTTCGCCCATGTTGCGCATGGCAAGTTTTTCGCAATGTCTACGATATGAAAGAGCCGGGGCGGAGCATGGCAGCGAAGGGGTGTGTAGGACAGGCTTGTCCTGACGCGACACGACTGTCATAGGGCGCGGCCCCCTTCCCCGGAGATAAAAACATGCAGGACGTGCCGCGCGCGCTGGGCCTAGATTTCGGCACGACCAACAGCGTCGTCGCCATCGCTTGCCGTGAGCAGTCCGATCTGGTCGAATTTGCGGGCAAGGAGGCGACCGGCGCGGTGTTCCGATCAGCGCTCTGTTTCTGGCATGAGGAAGGCGCAAAGGGCGGACTGGCGCATGAGGCGGGGCCGTGGGCGATCGCGGAATATATGGAATATCCGGAGGATAGCCGCTTCCTCCAGTCGTTCAAATCGGTCGCGGCCAGCCCGATCTTCGAGAGCGCGAATATATTCGAGAAACGCTATCGCTTCGAGGAACTGGGGGCGATGTTCCTCAATCGCATGGTCGGCCATGCAGGCGGCGCATTGGACCAAAGGCCGGAACGGATCATCGTCGGGCGGCCAGTGACCTATGCCGGGTCGCGCCCCGACGAGGCGCTGGCGCGCAAACGCTATGACGCGATGTTCGCCGGGTTCGGCGCCGACATTCATTATGTCTATGAGCCGCTTATATGAGG